>JBMTWK010000134.1:0-7815 GCA_049452395.1 Prochlorothrix sp.
TATTCAATCCAGGCTTGGGTAATGGGTGGAGCAGTGGGATCGCTGTGGATTTGGGTGACCTTGCGGTCTATCTCCGTGAAACCTTCAAGACCCAACTGGCCCAGTTCCGACTCCGAGAGGGGCCAGGGGGGACCAGCGGGGGGTTCCGGGGAGAAGCGCAGATGGGTGATGACGAGGAGAGTGCCTTGGGGGGCGACGGTCTGGGTGAGAGCCGTGAGGGCTTGGGCGCGGGAAGAGAGAGGCAACGCCTGGACATTGCGGCATTCCACCACCAGATCAAAGGCCCCGATCCAGTCCGGCGCGGGGTTGCGCAGATCCCCCACTTGGTAGGTGACGGAGGAGTTGGGGAAACGCTCTTGGCACCAGGCGATCGCCGTGGGGGCAATATCAAAAGCCAGCACCCCATAGCCCAACTGCTGCAAAGCCTCGGCATCATCCCCCAAGCCACAGCCCACCACCAACGCCCGCTGTCCCGGTTGGGGCGGATCCCGGCGATCGAGCCAGTCCTGAAGCAAAGGATAGGGGGTGAGTTTGGCCCAGGGAATCTTGCTGCTGTCCCCCTTGGCTCCGGCGTAGAGGGTCTCAAACCAGCCAGTGGGATCCTGGCGATCGAGGGCAGACCGAACCAGAGCTTTGAGGCGATCGCGAAGGGAGGGTTGTTTAGACACAGGGGAGGGGAAACCGTTAAAAGGGCTGAAGTTGCTGATTGTTGGATCAGCCGCAGTCTAACATTGCGGAACCCTCTCCAGACGGGGGTGTGTCGAGAAGCGGCGGGATGTCAGATAAAATAAAAGGCTGGATCGGTAAGCCTTGATCGGTAAGCCTTGAGCCAGCGTTCGATCGTCTTCTGCCCCCATCCTATTTCCCCAGACCCCATGACCGTTATCTCTGACCGTTTTGCCGCCCTTCGATCGCGCCAACAGTGCGCCTTCATCCCCTTCCTCACCGCCGGGGATCCAGACCTTGCCACCACTGAGGCAGCCTTAAAACTCCTCGATCGCCAAGGCGCAGACTTCATTGAACTGGGCGTTCCCTACTCTGACCCCCTCGCCGATGGTCCCATCATCCAAGCAGCGGCCACCCGGTCCCTCGCCAAGGGCACCCGTCTCGATGATGTCCTCGCCCTGGTGAGCCGGGTTAAGGACCAAATCCAAGCGCCCATTATTTTGTTTACCTACTACAACCCGATTCTGAACCGGGGCATTGAAACCTTTTTGCAACAGATTACCGCCGCTGGGGTGCAGGGCTTGGTTGTGCCCGACTTGCCCTTAGAAGAAGCCGGAAAGTTACTGGAGCAAACTGCCGCCTTGGGGTTGGATCTAATCCAGTTGGTCGCGCCCACCAGTTCCGAAGCGCGCATTGAGGCGATCGCCCAGCAATCCCAGGGCTTTATCTATTTGGTCAGCGTCACGGGTGTAACGGGGATGCGGCAACAGGTAGAAAACCGGGTGGAAGGGATTTTGGCCAAACTACGCCAAGTGACGGATAAGCCGATCGGAGTTGGCTTTGGCATTTCTGGACCGGAGCAGGCCCGCCAAGTCAAGGACTGGGGCGCAGATGCGGTCATTGTGGGCAGCGCGATCGTCAAGCGGCTAGGGGAAGCTGTGGACAGCCCTGAGGCGGGTCTGGCGGCAGTAGAAGAGTTCTGCCAGTCCCTCAAGGCGGTAATCTAAAACCCCTTCCCGCAATTTCCCGTAGGGGCAGGGTCTTCCGGCCCTTTTCCCCAATTTTCCCCAATTTTCTACCAATTTCCCGTAGGGGCAGGGTATCCCTGCCATTTTCCCCAATTTTCTACCAATTTTTAGCAGTGGCAGGGTCTTCCTGCCCTTTTCCCCGATCCTCTGCTGGTTTCTGCTGATTTTCTTGCCGATTTCTCTCTTTTCCTGCCCATTCCCCCTGATGTTTGTCCCCGATCCCGATCGCCGCTGAACCCCGCCTCCTCCCCGCCATGAAAGCCCTCCTCCTGGTTCTGATCCGGTTTTATCGGCTCTGTATTTCTCCGCTTTTCCCCCCGATTTGCCGCTATTCCCCCACCTGCTCCTCCTATGCGTTGATCGCGATCGATCGCCATGGCCCCCTGCGCGGCAGTTACCTCACCCTGCGGCGACTACTCCGCTGCCATCCCTGGGGCGGTTCCGGCTATGATCCCGTCCCCCCCCTCTGGACCGAACTGGGCAAAACCACCTTAGAAGAAGCCCAGCTAGAGCAAAACCTCGATCGCCAGCAGCGCTAATCCCCCTGCATTAAAAAAAAGCCAATGGGCCGGGGTCTAGACCCACTGGGGCGGGTCACCGATTCGATCGGGGCAAAACCCCCGGAGTTACCCCAGTTTGGCTGATCCAGGGGCGGCACAGAAGCACGACCCCCATCCAGATTCTGCCAACCTGAGAGGCTCCCAAGAGCAAATATTCCCTAATCCCTGACAAGCTCTCCTGAACAGCCCCTCGACGGTTTAGGCTAAACCTGGGGATTATTCAATACCTGAGTTTTTCACCAGAATAATGTAGTTATGTATACTAGAGTTAACGAAGCTTAACAAAACCTCCAAACCTATCCACAACGTTGCATCCGTGAGGAATTGAACAAGGTGGCGCAATATCCAACCATCGGGCGAATCCCAGGGGAGCAGGCCAAGCTCCATGAGCTACGCTCCTATAACCAAGACGTTATCGCCCGCTACTTCCAAGCTCGCTTTTGGCTCGTGATTGGTCGCTCATTGACCATTGCTTGGACCGTTTTCAGCTTTATCTTTGCCCTTCAGTGGGATCGCTGGTTCAACCAAGCGGAACGCCAAAAACAGAAACGCGCCGCCCAACTCCGCCACATCCTCACCGATCTTGGTCCCACGTTTATTAAGGTCGGCCAAGCCCTTTCCACCCGGCCCGACCTGGTTCGTAAAGACTTTTTAGAAGAACTGGTCAAGCTCCAAGACCAGCTTCCCCCCTTCCCCAACGACGTGGCCTTTGCCCTGATTGAGTCGGAACTTCAGCGGCCCGTCACCACAATCTTTAAGGACATTACCCCCAACCCGATCGCCGCTGCCAGCTTGGGCCAGGTCTACAAAGCCACGCTCCACAGTGGCGAAACCGTCGCCGTTAAGGTCCAGCGCCCCAACCTCATCCCCCGCATCACCCTCGATCTTTACCTCATCCGCCTAGCCGCCAAGCTCTTAGGTCCGCTGCTCCCCCTCAACCTCGGCCATGATCTCGCCTTGATTGTGGATGAGTTTGGCACCAAGCTGTTTGAGGAAATTGACTACATCAACGAGGGCCGCAACGCCGAACGCTTTGCCCACAACTTCCGCAATACGCCTGAAGTTAAGGTGCCTTCGATCTACTGGCGCTACACCAGCCACCGGGTGCTAACCCTGGAGTGGATCCAAGGCTACAAGCTGACGGGGGTGCAGCATCTGGAAGAGGCCAATATTAATCCCGATGATGTGGTTTATATTGGCGTGACCTCTGGCCTTCAGCAGTTGATGGAGTTTGGCTTTTTCCACGCCGATCCCCACCCCGGCAACCTCTTTGCGGTTCCTGGTAGCCCCCAAACGGGCCAAGCTTGCCAGATGGCCTACATTGACTTCGGCATGATGGACCAACTGGAGCAGGAAGCTAAGGAAAACTTAGTCGATGCGGTGGTTCACCTGCTCAATAAGGATTACACCGGACTAGCCCAGGACTTCGTGAAACTGGGCTTTTTAGCGCCTGAGACCGATATTCGCCCCATTATCCCGGCTTTAGAGTCGGTTTTGGGGGACATCATGGACGAGAGTGTGCGGGACTTTAACTTTAAGGTGGTCACCGATCGCTTCTCGGAGTTGATGTTTGACTATCCCTTCCGGGTTCCGGCCAAGTTTGCCTTGATTATTCGATCGATCGTCACCCAAGAAGGCTTAGCCCTCAGCGTTAACCCAGACTTCAAAATTGTCGAAGTGGCCTATCCCTATGTCGCTAAGCGGCTGCTGACGGGGGAAACTCCGGCGCTACGGCGGCGCTTGCTGGAGGTGCTGTTCAAAGATGGCAAATTCCATTGGGATCGCCTCGAAAATATGATCCGCATTGCCCGCACCGATGGTCAGTTTGACCTGTTGCCCACGGCCCAACTGGGGCTGCAATATTTGCTCTCGGAGGAAGGGCTATATTTGCGCCAAAAGTTGCTGTTGGCCTTAATTGAGGACGATCGGCTCCACACCGCCGAAGTCCAACGCCTCTGGGAACTGCTCAAGGACGATTTCCAGCCGTCCAAAATTATGAGTACGGTTTGGGATGCCTTTACGGATTTCTCCCGCGAACAGGCTGCCAATTTGCTCCCCAGCGGTTTGGTTCAACAAGCCCTAAGCACCCCCGATCGCCTCAGCAACCGTTAATCTAGCGCCCCCCTGCGAACGGGTTAACGGATTCCGCCAGGGCAAACCCCCCATGCTTGCCCTGGTTGGTCTGGAGGGGGCCAGCCCCCCCTGGTTGACCCGATTGGTCTGTAGGGGCACCCCCCTGTGGTTGCCCCGGCTTGGCAGCTAGAGGAAAGCCATCAAAACACAACCTCTACAAAAGTTCTCCCATAGTTTTTACTTGGGTCTTTATATCTACCTATTAGTAGGTAGTCAAAACCAGCACAACAAACCTCCAATCCTTTCAATCCAGTTGTCTCTCTTGAGAGATCTCCATGCTGGGTTAACCCTGGCGAGTTAACCCCGATTGGGTAGGGGCAAACCCCCCGTGGTTGCCCTGGTTTTGGACCGAAGCGGGGGGAGCATCCCACTTTAGCGTAACCAGTGGTAGGGGCAAACCCCCCCGTGGTTGCCCTGGTTTTAGACCGAAGCGGAGAGCCATGGAGGCAGGATCCCTACCCAGAGTTCTGCCAAGGTAAGCAGCTCCCTGGCCCTTCGATCGCACTTCTCCCCTAGTCCCTACTAGACATTTGGCCAACTTGGGTTAAAGTGTCAGCAGCAATTTTCCTGGCCCTAGCCCGATTCCCTGTCCTGGTTTAGGATGTCCCGTCAGATTCCCCATTGCGGTTGACCTATGCTCACCAGTGTCGAACGTCTTCTCTTTGTGCGCGGTGTCCCCATCTTTAAAGAACTTCGGGACGACTTTTTGGTGCGCCTTGCGTCCATCATGGAAGAGCTGTCTTTTCCTGCCCGCCACACGATTTTTCAGCAGGGAGAAGAGGGCCGATCGCTCTATATTGTCGTGAAAGGACAAGTGCGCATCCACATTGGCCAACAGGATTTAGAACGGCTGGGGGAGGGGAATGCCTTCGGGGAGATGGCGCTGTTTGACTCCGAGCCACGATCGGCCTCCGTCAGCACGATCGACGAGTGCGAATGCTTGGTGCTGACCCAGCAACAGCTTTATGAAGCCGTAGACGAAACCCCCGGCATTGCTGTCAATATTATCCGGCTGCTCTCCCGCCGCATTCGAGAACTGAACCAACGCATCAGCGCCGAAGAAGCCGAAAACCGCCGCCTCACCCAACTGCTCCAGCCCCCCGGTGCGGCCCACTCCCTGCCCAACACCGCCTACAACCCCAGCAATTACTAAAACCCCTCACCGCCTTAACAAATGCGGGGCAACTGTTCGCCGCTCATCATTTCCACAATGCGATCGGTCTGGAGCCGATTGCGCAAAATCACCTGACAGGGCCGATCGGCCCTGACCTGGCCAATGTGGCGCGGTGTGACCCCTGGGGGGCTGGTTTGGGCCAAAATCGCCAAAGCTTGCTCCGCTTGGGCAGCGGGCACGATCGCCACAAAGCGCCCCTCATTGGCGATATACAACGGATCTAGCCCCAAAATCTCGCACGCGCCCCGGACCTGTTCCTGCACCTCGATCGCCTCCTCCTGCACCATCATCCCCACCTTCGCCGCCTGGGCCAACTCATTGAGGGTACTGGCCAGCCCCCCCCGCGTCACA
This sequence comes from Prochlorothrix sp., assembly GCA_049452395.1. Lineage (GTDB taxonomy): Bacteria > Cyanobacteriota > Cyanobacteriia > Prochlorotrichales > Prochlorotrichaceae > Prochlorothrix. Next base: position 5,913 of record JBMTWK010000134.1, read on the forward strand.
TCCCGCAGGCAATGGACCTCAATCCCCGCCGACAGCAGCCCCTGCACCGCCCAATGCAACGGCGCACAGTCACTTTCGATCGTCGTCTCAAACGCTAGCCCCTCCCGCTGGGCCATAATCGCAATACCATGGCGGCCCAAGTCCCCATTGAGCAAAATCGCATCCCCAACCTGGATCGATCGCGGGCCGATCGGCGGCTGTTCCGGCGCAGCCGTCACCAAGCCCACCCCCGCCGTATTGATATAAATCCCGTCCCCCTTGCCCCGATCGACCACCTTAGTATCGCCCGTCACAATCTTCACCCCGATCGCCTGGGCCGTGGCCTGCATCGACTGCACCACCCGCCACAGGGTCTCCATGGGCAACCCCTCCTCCAAAATCAACCCCACCGTCAAATACAGCGGACGCGCCCCCGCCATCGCCAAATCATTCACCGTCCCCGTCACCGCCAGGGAGCCAATATCCCCCCCCGGAAAAAAGAGCGGACTGACCACATAGGAATCCGTCGTCAAGGCCATGCGCTGCCCCGGCAACACCAAAGTCGCCGCATCGTGGGCCACCGCATTGGGCGCACCAAAGACCGGCAAAAACATCTCCTCAATTAACTGGTGCATCAGCTTGCCACCGCCGCCATGGGCTAGCAGCACCTGGGGATAGCGCTGCACCGGCAGGGGACAGGTGAGGGATTGGGGATCGATCGGGGGAGAAGACTCGATCGCAGGGGGCAAGACAGAATCAGGTTGAGGCATAAAATCCCAAGGGAGTTGCAGGCCGCGTTATAGGAGCAGATCTTGCCACATTCCTGGAGATGTGTCTTTAGCTTTGTAAACTAGGTACTATTCTGAGGCACAACTTTCTTCCCTCACGCCGACCCAAGGAACGTACCAATTACCATGGCTAAAATTGTCCGTCTTGAACCGATTGCTCAAGAGGCCGAGGTTGCAAGCAACTCCAACTTGCTGTCCCTCCTTCTCAATAAGGAGCTAGATGTCTTAAAAGAATGCGGAGGCCGGGGCATGTGTGCCACCTGCCATATCTACATCAAGTCCGGCATGGAGGGGCTAACCCCCATCAACCGCCGCGAACAGCGCACCTTGGAGGTGATTACCTCCTGCAAACCGAATTCCCGGTTAGCCTGCCAAACCCGTGTATTGGATGAAGGGGTTGTGGTGGAGCTTCCACCCGGTATGTATGTCCAATCTCTGCAAGACATTGAGGAATTAATTGGACGACGCGCCGAACAAGACCTCCTGCACCCCATTACCGGTGAGGTGCTGGTGGAACAGGGCAAGCTGATTACCCGATCGATGATTGCGCAACTGGAAGATACCAAGTTCCAGATCAACGACTACTTAAACGGCGATCTCTAGGGAGCATCCCACTTTGGACAGGCCAGAGGCGAAAGTGGGATACACCCGGTCTTAACAACGGCGATCGGCGGCCCTCTTCCCCCGCACGCCCTGCTTCTCCAACCCCAAGCACCGCCCCAGCCCGGTTCTGGGCCGCTAGCAGTTCATCGCCAAACTGAGGAACATTAACGTTTATTGCGAAATTCTGCGTGAGGGCTAAATAGCCTTGGAAAAGGGAAGGAATCAAGGTTCCTTGGGCAAAGCTTCCGCCCTGGATACAGCCTGTTGCTCCAGATCCCCAAAACAGCAAAAAGTCCTTCTCCCGTTAGCCCTTCGACTCCCTTCGACTCCGTTCCGGCCCTCCCTCTTCTCACAGCAGACGAGGAAAGCCAAGGGGTTCCCAGGGAGGTTACCGCATCGGTGAAAGGCTCCTTTGGGATCGATCGCACCGCCCTACGCCAAGCCAAGCAGAAGGTCTGTTAAGTTTGGTTGAAAAAGATCAAGGGCACCTCGATTAATTGATGAAGAGGCTATCTCATCATGAGATTCATATG
>JBMTWK010000135.1:0-7809 GCA_049452395.1 Prochlorothrix sp.
TTCTTGGGGATCCTCGGTCCACCTTAAAAATCTCTTTATAAATTAGCTCTTAAACGGCGCAAATAGAGGCGATAGGCGATGGGAATCGGCGTGCTGATGATGAGTTCACAGCCGCTTACCTCGATCGTTAAGTTATTGAGCAAGGCGAGCATATTGGCCAAGATTGGGGCGGGAATCTGGCCTGCCACAAACTGCTGCTGCAAATACTGGCGAATCCAAAAGGAAATTAGAAGGGGGCGGTTTTGAGCCGGATCTAGGGCTTGGGCTTGGTCGGGTGTGATCAGGCTCTTGAGTTCATCGTTGTTCGCCTCGTTGCGCAGATGGAGTTTAGTGGCGATCGCAAAGGCAGATAACAGTCGTAAAGTGGCCTGCTTGGCCGTAGCATCTGTTCCGGCTGGCTTATCTTCGGCTGGCTTATCTTCGGCTGGCTTATCTTCGGCTGGCTCATCTACTCCAAATTGAATTTCCCGCGCTAGGTTCCGAATATTGATCACCAGTCCCCCCCATGCCTTGCGACCACTCCAGAAGCGTTCGTAGGAGGTATTGGTGCGGAAGACCACCAGTAAACCGAGGGTGAGGTTGTAAATGGTGCTGGAATTGAGATTACCGAGTTGTTCTAAGTAGAGGGGCTGATTTAGGCTTTTGAGCAGGGCTAGAGTTGCTGTTAAGCCACAAAAAGCTAAAATACGCGGCAAAACCGTCATGACGATCGAGCCGCGTAGCTGAAAAACTGTACCCCACCAATTGGGCTGGTTGAATTTAGTTACTGGAATCACCATGGATCATGGAGGGGTACATTGTTGAAATTGGCCTGTGTGGAGGCGGCAAAGCCGCCCGAACCTCAAACGATCGTCTGGATCAGTACCGTTGGATCAGTGCCGTTGGATCAGTACCGTTAGATCAGTACCGTCTTAGGGATGTTTAGGCTGCCAGTGCAGTGGCAGCAGCGAGGAGTTTGTCATAGGCCCGTTGCTGACTGACCCGACCCTTATACTTGCGCTCTAGGGTAACGGCCAACTGATTCAGGAAATTTTGTCCCACCTGGCTTTCCTGGGTGATTTCTGTCAGATACTGCTTGCGATCGCTGGGATCCGACGGGAGTACCTTCGACAGGGTGGAGTCGTAGCGAGTGGACACCATATCTGTGAAACCGGGGGGTAGGGCTAACTGATCACCACCCAAACTGTCCTTAATGCTGGCTGCGGGGGTAGGGTTGGGGATTCCCGGTGCTTTGGACTTGCTAGCTACCTTACTGCGGCCTTTGCCTCGCCCTCCCTTGGCTGCTGGGGGTTTAGTGGCGGTTTTAGCGGCGGGTTTTTTGGCTTCCGCTGCTTTTGCGGGGGCTTTTTTGGCGGTACTGCTGCTTTTTTCGGTTCCCTTGGCTGTGGCTGCGCGTCGTCCTACCGGAGCTTTGCGAGTACTACTGCGGCCTCGGGTTGCTTTGGCTTTCCCGGTGGGGGCGCTACTGGCTGCGGCGTTGGCTGCGTCCTCCGCAGACTGGGCACTGGCCTGCAATTGCTCCTTAATATTGTCCGCCCACTGATCAATGATGGGATCGATCGCATCTGGGCCGACAAGGATCTGTCCTTGGAACTCAAAAAAGGCGAATTTTAAGTCTTTCGTTTGATCCTCCAGTTGTTTGAGGGGTAACCCAGTGAGACTTGCAGCATTCTTTAGGAGGTCTTGGAGGGGTTGGAGGGGTTGTGTCGAAGTAGACATGAGTTAAGGAGTCCTTTTGAGGATGACAGCCGAGGCTAGACAAAAAGTGAGGCGATCGTAACAGTGACGGGTCTGCCACGTTTGAGGATGTTGAGCAAGGAGGCAAGGATTAAAAGACAGAAAATAGTGCCTGAGTCACTATAAGTTATCTCTATGGAGGTTACTCGAAAATTCAAACGCTGTTGGCTGATTCCACGTCATTTGTGGGTTTAGAGCAGTAGTTACCTGTGCCCACTCCCCATGATCGAGTTACCTTGTCTTGACTTTCTCCTGACCGTAGACTCCCCTAAATGAGCTGTACTGTTACATTCCGCAGCAAAACGCAGGACTAGAACGCAAGTGGAGCCAGGATTTTGATCTGGGATGCGATCGCCCCCGCCTTCAGTGCAAAGTATCCCAACTGACTGACTGAGGCTTGGCAGTCGTGGATCTTGCCCTTAGGGTGTGGAGTTCACGGGGTCAGGCACTCACTCATCGTCGGAATTCAGGGAGAATTCAAAGCCGAATTGAGTAGAAATCTAGCATTTCAGGGCCAGTTATGCCAAAACCAGAGAAAGCACACCCAAGGCTTGATAATACTCCAAATTCTGTTCTGTGGTGGAGTCAACGGACTTATTGAGCAGTTGACGGCTACAGGTCCAGCGGAGGTCAGCTTCATTGAGGGTGACTGACTGCACTTCCAAGAGTCTTGCTTAGGATTTACTCAGCTTACCAGAATGTTTTACAAAATGTCTCTACTCGTATCCCTAAATAAACCGAGCAAGACTTGGGAAAATTCACAGTTTTACTGCCTTACCTCTGTGGGGGTTGGCTGCGGCTCTTCCTCTAGTCCCAACTCTAGCCCTCCTGACCGGATACGATGCTGCAAACGATGCTTGACTGCTATCCCCGGATCACTGGGCTAACCCTGGGTGATTGCCCTGGAAAATGGCTTTAGGCTAAGCTTGTATTGGCTATGAAGCCCTAGGATGAGTCCTGTGAGTGCCAGTATAGATTTCTGCCCAATCAAGTCTGATTACAGTCACATCGGCACTTTTAAGCCTTGTCTGGATCGGCTGGAGTCTCTGCTTGAGTTTTGACTGGGATCTTTACTGGGACTTTACTGGGATCTCTGCGGTGGCTTTGCCACAACTGTACTGCTGGGCTGTACCGATCGAGCTTAGTCCCTGAAACCAGAACACGCCCTGATAATACTCACGGATAGCACGCTCTGATAATACTCACTGTTTGACCCAGTTTGACAAATCCTGGGTTTAACAAACACTGGCCTTCTACAATAGGTCTTGTTAAGATGCGTTCCTGCACCATGGGCCGCTAAGCTCCCGCGAATCCCCTGAACCGCCCTCCCATTGCCCAACACTTACCCCAGCCCCGTTATGTACCTTGTCACAACCCATCACCATCGCTTACCCCAGCACCATCAAATTATTATGGTGGATGGTACTGTTCCCCAGTGGGTGCCCAATTCGGGGGATTTGCACTGGGACCACCACTGTACCGGGGGCGCTCCCATCCAAATTCTCGATATGCCACTGCCCGACACGACGACACTCCTAGAAGAGCGCAGCACTGGCGCACCCCCCTGTTTTACCACCACTCAAGTGGATGCGGATGCCTGTGTGGCAGCGGCGTGGGTTCAGTTACCGAGGGCTATTTTGGAGAATGCAGAGACCGTGGCGCGGTTACAGGCGATCGCCTGGGACTGTGATCATTTAGGCGTGCCGCCCCAGTTGGGCGAGTGGGCGGAGTTTGCGGCAACAGTGGTGGCGGCGTTGAAGGTGGGCAGCGATCGACTGCGGCAGGAGTTGGACTTACCGGAGGATCGCCAACAGTGGCAACCGGAGGACTGGGAGCGGTACAGTTCCACTGCTTTTGAACAGGGAACTGAGCAGTTAATGGCTGCTGCACGGGGAGAGCAGCCTTGGCCGGGAGCTTTGGGGGAGGCAGCGGGGTATTGGGAACAGTTAGCGGTCGATCGGGCACAATTGCAGCAGGAAGAACGGATTCACCTCATCCCAACGGCAACGGGGCAGTTTGCGGTGTGTGACTTGCGCGGCCTCGATCGCTATATTGACCCACGGGTGTTTTATCAAGTCTTGGAGTCCCAGACCGATCGCCAAACCCTGCGACCGGAAACGTTGACTTGGCGCGATCGACCGGAGGGCGGACAGTCCTATACCTTGGGATCCATTCCCCTGCACCCCCGCCAAGCCGACCTAGACTATACCCAAGGCCCGCTGAAGCGGATTACTGAAGCAGAACAGGCTAAATCTGGGTTTCCTGACCCTTGGGGCGGGCGCAAAATTGTCGGCGGTTCCCCCTGGAACCGAGCGTCGGTGTTAACCCCGGAGGAGGTGATTGCGGCGATCGATCGGCCTTAATGGGACTGTGCCCAAACCTATAGATCTTGTTCCTTGAACAGTTTGATGAACTTGATCTGCCTTTTATGGGTTGTGACTAACTCATAGCGAAACAGTTGCCATGCTCCTTCCTGATCTTGGTGCAGATAAGCCCGATGCATCCAGTCTAAATAGGTGATGGCTTGGGCATACTCAGCCGCACGTTTGCGGACTAGGATATCCTTGACGAGACGCTGGGTGGTTTCAATTACCCACTGGGGACGGTGGGGAAGAACGGTTTGAACCACCAAAGGCAGCAGGGAGTGACAGTATAGGGACTGAGGTTTCGGGTTCATCAGTTGGAGGGCATCGTCCCAGCAGCCCTCCGCCAGAAAGATCCGGATTTTTTGCTCAAGGTGGCTATAAAAGACGGTTGGAGAGGCGTTATGTTGAGTTCGCAACGCCTCTATAAAGTCCGATCGCAAGTTTTGCCAATGATCGGCAGCTAAAGCCTTGAGGTGATTGTACTGCTTGAAATTTGGGTAATGGGGCAGTGCGATCAAGGAACTGATGATGGCTAAGGATATGTTGCCCTGGGCTTCTGCGAGGGCGGTGAGCCAGTGACTGAAGGCCGCAAAGGAGCGATCCTGAGGATCTAAGTGGTAGAGGCGATCGTGGGCAAGGCAGAGGGCAAGTTCACCATACTCTTGCTGCTCTAGGGTTTGGCACACATCTAGGGTCTCTTGGGCTGTGGCCAGTAACTCCCCCTGCTCTAGGATGGCTTCAACCTGATCGAGGTTGACTAAACCCTTCAAATATTCCCCCATTTCCCCGGCAGCATAGGCCAAATTGACATAGGCTTCCAGATTGCCCTGGCGCTCTAAAACTTTGAGATAGAGTTGATTTAACTGGGGGATATAGCTGGCATATTCCTCCTTTGGCCACAGTTCCGTCGCTTCCCCCGCCATTGCGGCCACCAGTTGCGGTTCATTCCAGCCCCGGCGCAACGCTGTCCCACTCATCTCAAAACCAATATCCTGAAAATCCGGCTGCCATTCATCCAACTGACACAGCCAATCCATCGCTTCGCCCTGGCTCAAGGTGACGCTGAGCAAGACCTCTGCCCAGTAGGCATCCAAAAGGGGCACCATGTAGCGGGCATGTTCAAAATTCGCCAACCTTGACCACTGTTGGGCTAGGGTTGCGGTCAGTTGTTCCAAGAGCCGGAGGGCTAAGGGGGCATTTTCTGGCTTGATCCCCGTGGTTTCCAACAGTTGCAAGACTTCAATAAAGTTTGCTTCGACGAGTTCCTCAACCCTACCAACCTCTCCTCCCTCCTCTGCTTCAGAGAGCCACTGATTGAGGTCCTCTAGCAAGTTTTGCCGTGCTAGGTTGATGGTTTGCCGATCGGCGATGGAGAGGGGGCCATCGGGGTTGAGACCGGTCTTGGGATCTGTGCTTTCTACAGTTGCGCTCTGAAATTGGGGCCGCTGAGAGACTTTTGGCGCAGGGGAGGGAATGGGGACTGGATTCGCCGGAGCGAGTTGAGTGTTCTTGGGGCTATCGCTGTCTAGGATGAGGGGACTATCATCCTCTAGTTCGAGTTCCAGAAACCGATCGAGGTTGTCCCGGATCCACACCTCGACTTGCTCCACCAGTTGACCTTGGCTTTGGAGTAAGTCATAGAGCAGCGATCGCAGCATCGTTTCGGACAGGGGCGCTAACAAATCCCCCAGTTCCATTTTAGGCACGATCTTCAGGGGGTCGTTCAGGCAGTATAGCCCTAAAGCAACCTCATGCTTGCACCAGCCGCCCCAATCGTAGGGACAGGTACAGGTCGCTGCAATCTCTCCATCCGGTTTAGCGATGAGGGTAGTGCAGTAGTCTTCAGTTTCACTACCCGCTACCCACCCCTTGACCCAATTGCCCCGTTGCTCAACCTCACTGACCTGACCGGAGGCATAGTAGCTCCGACCGCGTTGAAACACTTTGCTGCTGGCAACGTTTTGTAGATATTCTAGACTGAGATGGGGGAGCACCATAGCAACTCACGGTGGGGTAACGCTAACTGACGGCCTCCTTAAATTACGGTGTATTTTCCTCAATATCAATGCCCATGCCCATATCAATGTTGGATTCACATAAAGGCACAAACTCCGCTTGGGTTTGGCTCTGACCTAGCTCCCAAACCGCCTCAAACTGGGGATCGGTTGTGTTGGGAAGGTAGCCCTTCACGGAAATTTGCCCATTTTGGGACTGGAGAACTAATTCTTTGCGATCGGAGTACACACGCGCGTTGGCAGAAATCACCACATTGGGCGGCAACGGTTTTTGGCCCGCCGCTTTCATCTGTTCCGCCTCAACTTCATCAAAGGCCACGGGCCACTCAGCACTGCCGAGATCCGAAAACAAATACCGCACAAAGTTCTCGCTGCCGCCCTCAGGATAGGCAACCCGAAAACAAGACCGACTCAGGAGGCGATCCTGGGTCATCATTGCCAGGGCTGCATTGGCCTCCACGAGGTCAGAGTCTAGGGTTGTGGTGGTGGCTGTGGACTGGCAACTGTTGAGGACTACGCTGAGGGTCATCAGCCAAGGCAGGGGACAAGAAGGATTTAGGGTCATCACAAAGAGGGGGGAAAGAAGTCTGGGGCTAGGGGGCCGTGAAGGGGCGGTGCAGGGGGTGGGGAGCCGTTTTGTGCTCCTGAGGCGGCAGGTGCCCTGGGGTATGCGCGGGTGGCTTCTACCCTAGCCCAGAACGGCGAAAATGCTAGCGCTTTGCAATGGTCTGTTACGGATGCCGGTGATCTCTGGGGGAAGGGCTAATCCTGGTATTTTTAGCTCTGGGACTTTAACATTGCGATATCTTTTAGGAAGCGGAGTGATGCGGAGTGATTTTGACCGGCCATCCCCCTGACCTGTACCCTTCATTTTTGGCGAATTATCTGTGTCTTCTTTTTCACCGCTCTCTACGCCAACTCCCGAAGTGATTGCCTACCATGGTTGGGGGCTGGGGTCCAATTGTTGGCACACGTTGGTTCGATCGGCCCTGCGTCGTGGCTGGTCTTTTCAAGCCTACGATCGGGGCTACTTTCCCTTCTCGTTGTTTGATAACTCGCCCAGCGGCATTCCCAAAAGCCTAGACCCCCAATTTTCAGCCACTCTCGGTCCCAAGCTCCTCCTCACTCACTCCTATGGCCTTCACCTCTGCTCGCCGCGTCTCCTACAACAGGCGAACGCCCTGATTATTCTGAGTGGGTTTGCCCACTTTCACCCCAGGGATGAGTTAGCCCAAAAACAGTCTCGGCGACGGGTCGATCGGATGATTCAGCAACTAGAGCAGGATCCAATGGCCGTTTTACAGCAATTTTGGGTCAATACGGTCGCTCCCCAGTCCTGGAACTCCCTCTGGTCCCCTCTCTCCAGTTCTCCCTATCCCGATCCGGTTTTGATTAATGCCCTGGCCCTGCCCACGCTCCTCCAGGATCTCTGCGATCTCCAGAACCAAACCCTCAGCTTGGAGATTTTGCGAAAAATCCCCCGAATTTTGCTAATCCATGGCACTGCGGACACGATTGTTGCCCTCGATCGCAGTGAAACCCTGGTCAAGGACTTGATTCGCTTGGGACATTCCCGCGTCACCCTGCGGGCGATCGAGGGCGCAGGTCATGGCCTCCCCCTCACCTACGGCACCACCTGCTGGGATATCATTGAACCCTGGTGGTCTGTGGAGGATTAGGAGCAGATTAGC
>JBMTWK010000136.1:0-7784 GCA_049452395.1 Prochlorothrix sp.
TAGATCACCAGACACAAGAAGTTGTTCGTCTCTACCATCCTCGTAAAGACAGGTGGGCAGATCATTTTGTACTCGATTCCAGTACAGGAGAAATTCGGCCCTTAACTGGAGTTGGACAAGTCACCATTCAGTTGCTGAACTTCAATCGGTCTCAAGCTGTTAAGCTACGCCATACACTCATTTCTGCTGGTCTTTCACCATTTCAATCGCCCTCAAATCTGCATCGAGACTAGCGAAACAGCAGCGCAACCTCGCACGAAAATCCAGGCAAAAGCGGGCTGGTGAGGGTGTCGGTTTCCAGTAAGGTGGCGACGCGCTCTAAATGGGTTTCACTGCGGCGGTAAATTTCGACTCGGTTCTGGAAGCGATCGACGATCCAATATTCCTGCACTCCCTGGCCGGAGTAGAGCTTGCGCTTAACCTGCCGATCTCGCACCTGATCCTTCGCCGACTCCGACAACACCTCCACCACCAAATCCGGAGCCGCCGTCAAATGTCCCGCCTCATCGACGATCGTCGCCAACCGCTCCCGCTGCACCCAAACCACATCGGGAATCACATTATCCGCCTCCGAAAAAATCACCCCCGGCCCCGTCGCCACACGCCCCAACCCTGTCTGACGGGACCACACCCGCAACACCTCGGCCACATTGTCACAAACTTCCTGGTGCCGCCAATGGGGAGCATGGATCACGTGGAGGTCTCCTGCAATGATTTCGTAGCGTTGATTGGGGTTGAGGTGATCGAGGTCGGCGATCGTCCAGCGATCGGGAGTGGCCAGTTTAGGGCGAGTGAGGTTAGCGGTCATGGGCGCGATCGGGGGTGGGAGGGGTCAGAAGGGCAGCGTTGCGAGAACTGTTTCCAGGTAACTATTCAGGGGTCTACGAAGTTAGTAGGGTTTCAGCCCTTCGATCGGAGTCCGAAGCAGCTCAAACCATACCAATCCAGGATTTTCAGAGCCTGAAACCCGCATTCTTCCGTGACCCCCTGAATGGTTACGTTTCCAGGATAGCGGCCAAAGGTGGGGACTGGGTGGCTAGGTGGGCGGTGCGTCCGCCGTTGGGGGTGGGGGTGAGGGTCAGCGTGATGGCTGAGGGCGGTAGGATTTGGAGCCGATCGGGCCATTCGATCGCCACCAGTCCCGGTTCTATCTCTAAACTATCGGGATCCCAGTAAAGATCCAGACCGAGGCGATCGAGATCCCCCGCCTCAGCTTGGGCCGGTAAGCGGTACAGATCAAAGTGATAGAGCGGGATTCGGCCTTCGAGATATTCCACTAGCAAAGTAAAGGTGGGGCTAACAATCAAGTCAGAAATACCCAAGCCTTCGCCAATACCCTGAACTAAAGTTGTTTTGCCGCTACCGAGGTCACCCCGCAAGAGCAGCACAGTTCCGGCGGGAAGGGTTTGGCCCAACTGTTGGCCGAGGGCCAGGGTTGCGGCGGGATCGGGGAGGGAAATGCGGTAGGACACAGGCGATCGGGGGTAAAAGGAGGAATTAAGGGGAGGGGTAAAGATTGAGGGCGGTTTGCCAGTGTTGATAGCGATCGACGAAAGCTTCGATCGTCGCCAGTAAATCAGCCTGGGTTGCAGAACTGGTCAAAGTAGCCGCGATCGCACTGCCTCCAGCGGCAACCCCCTCTTTCACAAAGCCTTGTTCATAAAGCCGCAGTTGGGGGAAGCGGGACGGAGCAAAACTAAGCTGAGTAGCCATGAGGCAGGGGGTGAGGGCTGTGCCCCAGCGATCGCCGATCGCCGCTGCCAAACCGGGCGTGTCCCCCGTGGGATCTTCCGCCACCCAGCGCGTAGTCCCGACGATAATCCGCTCTGGACTCCACTCTAGCCCCTCTGCCTCTGCTAGGGCGATCGCTAAGGCATAAACCGCTAACATTTGGGTTCCACCGGCTAAAATAACTCCCCCATACCGACTCGCACTCAGTGCTATCCCCGCCACGACAACTTGCATGGGGTCACCCACAGCGGCCACCAAATCCAAGGGATGGGGTAGGGGTGGCTGGACTTGCCCTGGGTTAGATTTGCCATTTTCCTGGGAATTGGGCCATTGGGCAGCCCGGAGACCTTGGCTGACGACTTTAGCCTTTTGTTCATGGTTACAGGCCGCATGGCTACTGTTCACTCGCCCCCTGGCTGCTACTCCCAACCCAGTGAGGAGTGCAAGGGCGGTGGTCGTTCCCCCCACCACACACTCGCCAATGATGCTATAGCCTCCCGGCACTGCGGCGGCTAGGTTTTGGCCCCAGGTCTGTCCCAACCGCCAGAGCCGATCGACCACTGCCCGATCCAGTGCGTGCCCCGTACTCAAACAGCGGGCGGCTTGTCCCCCCAAATCCAGCAAAGGAACCGAGGGGGCAAGGGGCAAACCGGCGTTAAACAGAAAGCAGGGCCAGGAGTAGCGCTCCCAGAGGGCGCGGGTGATGAGGGTGGGGGAAATGCCGCCTTGGAGGGGGGGAAGGGGATAGCGGGGAGGCCGATCGGCCAAGCCCTGGGCTAGAAATTCGGCATCAGCAAGGGCGGTGTAGCGGCGATCGGTGGGGGTGGCTCCCGCCGCAGAAATACCCGGTAACAGTCCCGTTTCCGTAAAGCCAAAAACGCAGGCTAAGAGGGCGGGTTTGCTGATAAACGCCTCGATCCAAGCTTCCCCTTGCTGCTGCTGGCTGTAGAGGGCGATCGGAAGGTGAGGCTTGGGTTGGAATGGCATTCGGGCAAACAGTAGCAATGCAAGGGGAATTCAGCCAAGGCCAAGGGTTCCCTCACCCCCAGCCCCTCGCCCTCAGGGAGAGGGGAGTAAGCGGGTGAATTTCGGGTAGGGGCAAACCCCCCGTGGTTGCCCTGGTTTGGGGATTGGGGTAGGGGCAAACCCCCCGTGGTTGCCCTGGTTTGGGGATTGGGGGCGGGACAAATCCCCGGCGGTTGCCTTGACTAGCGATCGGAGGGGCTGAAGGTTTGGGCGGCTGTAATCCGAATGCCCTCCGGCGTAACATAGGCCACCTCTGGGTAAAGCTCCGCCGTTGGGGCTTCGGGCAGACGGGCCACCACCTCACCAATACGCACATGGGGCGGCTCCATTCGCAGGGCCATAATCAAACAGCGATCGTTGCCCCCCGCCCCCGCATGGGCCAGTCCCCGCAAGCGACCCCAAACCAAAATATCGCCATCGGCCACGATCGAACTGCCGGGATTGACATCCCCCAGCACCACTACTGTACCGGGATGGCGAATTTCCACCCCCGATCGCAAGGTGGTTTGTAAATACAGCGGCTCTGCAAGGCGCTTGCCCTTGCCTGAACCCAATGTTTTGGAGCCTTTTAGCTCTTTAGTGGCAGGATCTGCGCTGTCTGGGCTTAAAAGGGTAGGCAGTTCCTGCTGTTCCACGGAATAGCCCGCTGTTACGGCAGCAATAGCAGTGCGGCGACGATTGGTGTAGACCCGCTGGATCACGAGGTTATACTCTTTGAGGCGATCGGCCAACTCCTGCAACTGCCGCTCATCCAAGAGCCGACTTTGCGCCACCAAATCCACCGCCTCTTCTTCCTGGCCAAACCGCTCTCCCCCCTTCAACCGCTGCTGCAACGGTTGCCACATCTGCTCCCAAATCACCTCTGGCGGCAAGCTGTCTTCCCCCAGATCGCGATCGGGCGGCAAAATAACCTGAAGCCGATCGCCCTGCCAGCGCAACTGAACCTGCTGATCGGGGGGCAGTTCGATCGCCTCTAGATCTAGCTCTAGTTCCAACTCAGCTTCGGGGTCTAACTTTTTAGGATCTACCTTTTTGGGATCTGCCTTGGGGGCTTCTGCCTGGGGGACTTCTGCCTGGGGGGGCAGGGGGGCAGAGGTGCCGGAGGATGGCGTACTGGCCCCAGTTGGAACCACAGTTGCAGTCACCGGTTGATCAGCCCTTGCTGTACTGGCCCCAGCTTCACTGGCCGTCGGTTCGTTAGCAGGGGTTGAACTGGCATCTGCCTGACCTGAAGTTACCGGGTTAGAGGTTGCTTGATTGACGTTTGCTTTGCTCACAGCAGTGGGACTCACAGCAGTTGGACTTGCAGTAGTTGGACTCACGGCAACTGAATGGGTAACAGTTGAACTCACGGCAACTGGATGGGTAGCAATGGGACTCGCAGTTATCTTACTCGGATCTAGCAGGTCTGGATCGAGCTTGTCCGGATTCTGCCGATCGAGGCGCGGCAGGGGCTGATGCAGGGGATCTGTCTCAGGATCGATCGCCGGATCCAAGATGGGATGAGCCGCCAAGTCGGGTATGGGCTGGGGTGTGGGCTGGACAGACTGATGGGCGGGATCGAGGGGCCGATCGGAAGCCGGATCGATCTCCCCAGGGGGATTGGCCCGATCGATCGCTGGATCGATCGGGGAGTGAGTGGCGGGATCGGTAATCGGATCGATCGCTGGATCGATCGGGGAGTGAGTGGCGGGATTGGTAATCGGATCGATCGCCGGATCGATCGGGGAATGGGTGACGGGATCGGTTATCGGATCGATCGCCGGATCGATCGCTGCATCAGAACCGGGCGGAGCAAAGTGAGTATCCAAAGCAGGCTGAGAACCGTGATTCACAACGAAGGGCGTTTTAGAGAAGGCGTTGCAACCGGTGGGGGCAACCCACCCTCACCAGCTTAGGCGATCGATCCCAATTGTAGACGCTGATAAATCACCGCTAGGGCATCCTCTTCCCCCACATTGCCGGGACACAAGACCACCGGTAGCTTCGGAAACTGGGGATGATCCGCCTCGGTCTGCACCACCGAAATTCCCGGCAACACCTGCCCCAATAGCCGCACCGTCGGCAAAGCCAGCCCATCGCTGAGGACATCGTTGGAGGTAATCCCCCCTTTACTCATCAAAAAACTAATCCCCTCCGGCAACCCGCGCACCACATCCATCAACAACCGGGACACCGACACCCCAAACTCCAACCGGGTTTGGACATCGGCAAAGGTGAGTTCCTGGCGACTGGTGTAGACCACGGGGGTTTGACCGGCACCGTGGGCTTGGTGGACTGCGGCGAGGACTTGTTGCAACAGGACCGCTCTGGCTCCAGCTTCTCCGCTTTGCAGACGGGAGACTTCGACCTCGATCGCCGCAATTCCCGGCTCTTCCAGCAGGCGATAGAGTTGGCGGGTCGTCTTTTGGACATGGGAGCCAACGATGACGGCACCGGGCTGCGGGGTGCGGCGATACTGACCCATGGCCTCAGGGGCAAGGGGTTGAGCCGGTAAAGCGGCCAAGGCCGTAAGCAAGCTGGCGGCACTGCGGAACAGGAAACGCTTGCCTGCGGCGGCGGCCACTAAAATATCCTGGGCAAAGCGATCGAAGTCGGCTTGGGTTTCCCCATCCACCGCCACACAACAGTTACCTGCCATGGCCTGCAATTGCGCCAAGCACCCCGATCGCACCTGCTCCAAGGTCAGCCGCTGTACTTGCTCCGCTGGGATTCGCCCTTGGGTTTTTTCCTGCACATAATCGGGTAAGTAGCTGTAGGAATAGCTAAAAACCGAGTCTTTGGCAAATTCTGTTTCATGGACGGGCACGGGTTCTCCGTTGACCACCAAGTAATGCACACTGTCGCGGGTAAAGCGGCCCCCTTCAAAAAAGGCGGGGGTTAAAAAGTGGGCATCAAACGGCCCCAGTTCTTCGGCGATAACATCGGTTTCGATCGGGTAATGGCCGCGCAAGGTGGAGTCCGATCGGCTGACGACGAGAAATTCTTGGGTTTGGGTCTGGGCTAGGGCGATTTTGAGGTTTTGGCAGACCGATCGGGTCACCGCTGCGGCTTCTTCGGGGGGCAAGGCGCGGGTATTGGTCAGGATAAAGAAAATCGGCGAGGCATCTCGCAGCCCCAAGCACAGTGTTTCCGGATCCCACTGGGTCAGCAACAAACAGCTATGTACGGTCTGGGATCCGGTTGGATCATCATCCAAAACAATGATTTTGGGGCTAATTTCGGGGTTGGGGGTCGTATTAGGGGGAATCGAAGCAGTCATGGGGCGGGGGTGACTAGGGGGAGTGTGGAGAAGTTCGGGAGAAGAGTGACGGGCCAGAGGCCCATCCCACAAAAGAGCTTGAGATTGATTGGGGAGACTTGATAGTGAGAGGGTCTCCCAGGGTCTCTGTTGATCACGATACCCCAAGTGGAGTCCTTGCCAGTTGGATTGATTGGGGACAACCCCGCCATAGTTGCACCAGTTTTTCACCGGTAGGGGCGGTGCCCCCGTGCCCGCCCTGGGTTTTAACCGATCGGGTTACCCCCCCAGGCTTGCCCTAATTTAACCGGTAGGGGCGGTGCCCCCTTGCCCGCCCTGGGTTTTAACCGATCGGGTCACCTCCCCATGCCCGCCCTGGTTTGATGATTTAAGATGGCAAAGGTTAAATGTGCGAGTAGGTATAACGGTTTGACACACACAGCTTTGAAACATCCACTAGATCCCTATCTCTTTTTGCACCAGGAGGCCCAGCAGGATCCCCCTGTACTGGAGCCATTGGTACAGCAGCGGCCCCTTTTGCTGGTGGGCCACGGCAGCCGGGATGGGGATGGCCGACAGGCATTGCTCGATTTGGGAGCGAAGTACCAGGAACTCGATCGCTCCCGGCCTGTGATTCCCTGCTTTTTGGAACTGACGGAACCGACGATCCAAGATGGGGTCGATCGCTGTGTGGCAGAGGGCTATACCGATCTCTCTGTGTTGCCGATTCTGCTCTTTGCAGCCCGCCACAACAAATTTGATGTCACCAACGAACTCGATCGGGCACGGCAACGCCATCCCCAGATTAAGTTCCACTACGGTCGCCACTTTGGCATTACCCCCAGCATTTTGGATCTCTGGCACGATCGGCTTCAGGAGTTAGATCAGCCCCAGTGGAATCCCCAGGGGATCGATCGATCGGAAACGGTGCTGCTGTTTGTCGGGCGGGGAGCCAGTGATCCCGATGCCAACGGCGATGTCTTTAAGCTAGCCCGCATGGTCTGGGAGGGCAGCGGCTACCACACCGTAGAAGTTTGTTTTATCGGCATTACCCACCCCCGCCTTGAGGAAGGGTTCCGGCGGGCACGGCTCTACCAGCCCAAGCGCATTATTGTGCTGCCCTACTTCCTCTTTACAGGGGTATTAGTCAAGAAAATCTTCCAGATTGCCGCCGAGCAAAAGGCCCAATACCCCACGGCAGAGGTTGTCTGTCTGCCAGAAATGGGGCTTCATCCGCGTTTATTTGAAATTCTGCGCCAGCGGGAGCTAGAAACCCAGCGGGGCGAAGTCAATATGAACTGCGAAATGTGTAAGTTCCGCCTAGCTGCGTTGGCCAATGGTGGCAGCTCTGGTCACGGTCATGATCACGGCCATAGTCATGGTCACGATCACGGCCACAGTCACGGGTCTGATCACGGTCATAGTCACAGCAACGGCCATGATCACGGTCATAGCCACGGCCACAGTCACGAGTCTGCTCATAGCCACGGTCACGAGTCTGCTCATAGCCACAGTCACGAGTCTGCTCATAGCCACGGTCATGATCACGGCCATGATCACGGTCATAGCCACGGCCACGGCCATCATCACGGGGAGGCTGCGGTTGATCCCTATGCAGAACCGGCGAAGTACCACGATCGTATTTGGCAAGTCCCCTAACGAGTGCCGCCCACGCTGTCTAGGGATCCGCTCACTTTGGACAGGCCAGAGGCCCATCCCACCCAAGAGGTTGTTGTGGGATAGCCGGACCGGCTGTCCATAGGCGAAAGTGGGATGCTCCCCACGA
>JBMTWK010000137.1:0-7748 GCA_049452395.1 Prochlorothrix sp.
CCACATCACCATTAGGGGGCAGATGGTTCACGATCCCAACGATCACCACAACAACACGCCAAATCCAGAGGCCGATCGTCGTAGGGCACACCCTACGTCCCGATCGCGGTGGCGATCGCCCTTAGTGCAGTGGAGCATTGGCCTCGGCGTGCTGGGGTCTGGCACCTTAGTCATCGCAGGGGTGTGGCTGTCCAACTATGTCCGCAACGACTTGGCTCCCCTGGTGGCCCAGCAACTGAGCACCACCCTTCAGCGCCCCGTCGAAGTGGGAACCGTCAGCCGCTTTGGGCTGTCCCACTTGCAATTTGCCGAATCCACCGTCCCCGCCACCAGCACCGACACCGACAGCCTCAAAATCCCCAGCCTCACCGTTCGCTTCAACCCCCTCCAAACCCTCCGCAGTCGCACCCTCCGCCTCCACATCACCGCCCACGACCCCCTCTTGTACGTCGAGCAGGCCGCCGATGGCTCCTGGGTAGCAACCCAAGTCCAACTCAGCGATAAACAGGGGCCGATCAAAATTGAAGTGGCCTCGGTGCGGCTAGACAATGCCACGGCGATCGCCATTCCCCGCAGTGCCGAGGGGTTATTGGGATCCCCGGTGGAACTGCAAGGCATTGAGGGGCAGGTCAACCTCAATGCTGCCGCTGAGCAGATCCGCTTAGACTTGGCCGGTACCCTAGAGCCGGGAGCTACCTTTTCAGTCCAGGGCCAAACCGACTTTAAGCTCCAAGCCCTGGAAGCCAAAATTCAAGGCAAAACCCTCCCCCTGCCCCTGCTCCAAGGCTTAATCGCCAACCCCTACCCCCTTCCCCTCAGCCTCAGCAGCGGCACCGCCAGCACCGACCTTCAGATCACCCTCACCCAGGGCAAACTCACCGCCCTCCAAGGGGATTTGCAGTTTCAGGATCTCGCGGCCCAAGCCCCCAACCTCAGCGTTCCCCTCACCCAGGGCGAAGGTCGCCTCGTCCTGAAGAATGAGCAGGTGATCGTCGATCGCCTCTCGGCCCAAGCGGGCAATATTGCAGCCGTGGTCCGGGGTGCCCTAGATTGGCAGGCCCAAACCCTCAACCTCAAAACCGAAGTGGCAGCGGTGGATCTGCCCCAAACGCTCCAAGCCTTTGCCCCGGATCTGCTGGAAACCCTACCCGTCGAGGTCGCGGGGAAAGTCGCGGCTCGGCTGGCGATCGGCGGCACCTTTGCCCAGCCCACCCTGGCGGGCACCCTCACCAGCCCCCAACCCCTACAAATTCGCGGGGACCAGCCCCTCCCGATCGCAGGAGCCGTCACCCTCGCCCTCAACCTAGGGGGCACCCTGGCCCAGCCCACCCTTTCCGGCACCCTCAAAACGCCCCAACCCCTGCAAATTCGCAGCAGCCAGTCGGTCCCGATCGAAGGGGGCGTGACCCTCGCCCTCAACCTGGGGGGCACCCTGGCCGAACCCACCCTAGACGGGGAGCTAGACGCGCCGGAGGGACTGAAGGTTGACCAACTCGCCCTCAACCGCCTCAGCACCCGCTTTGCCCTCAGTAACCTCCCCACCCCCGCCAGCCCCAGCCGCAGGCCCAACCTCCGCCTCCAGGAAACCGAAATTGCCCCCAGCGCCGGAGGACTGATTCGCGGCGGCGGCACCATCACCCTAGGGGCCGATCCGGGCCTTGATCTGGACTTTTCTGGGGATAATCTGCCCGTGGCGGACTTGGCCCAAGCCTACGGCAGAACCCTCCCCATTGCCCTGGGTCAAGTCACCGTCCAAACCCAAATCCGAGGCACCCTCGCCCAGCCCCAAGCCCTGCTCCAGTTCCAAGCCCTAGAAGCCGCCTATCCCCTTCAGGGGCGGGCGCAACTGGTGGGCAACGAAATCAGCCTGGAGAATGCCGTGGTGAGCGTGGCCGGGGGAACCCTCCGCGCCCAGGGTCGCCAAACCTCCGCCGGTTGGCAAATCCAGCTCAATGCCTCCCGGCTCCAGCCCCGGTTGCTCGATCTGCCCATTGCGGGGCTAGTCGATGGCATCTTCAACCTCACCGGACCCGCCAACACCTTTAATCCCGCCGCTCTCCGCGCCCAAGGGGAGGTCACCCTATCTGAGGGGCTGTCGGTGATTCGATCGCCCCTCACCGCAGACTTTGCCTGGAATGGGCAGGCGATCGAAGTGCGGCGGGCCGTCGCCGAGGGCTTCCAGGGCCAAGGACTGATTAACGTCGCCCTCCCCGGTTCGGGGCAAGCAGCGGGGATTACGGGCCTAGATTTAGCCGTAAAACTGGCCAACTATAATTTGGCTGAGCTGCCGATCGCCCTCCCCCCCGCGATCGCCCTCCAAGGCCGCACCACCTTCACCGGCCAACTCCAAGGCACCCCCACCGCCCCCCAACTGCGCGGCGATCTAGTCCTTGCCGATCTTGCCGTTAACCAAGCCCTGTTCTCCCCCCAACTGACGGGCCGCTTGGAGCAGGGAAGTCAGGGCCTGAGCTTGAACCTTGCCGGTCAAAATGAGGCGATCGAGGTCCAACTCGATCCCCAATATCAGCCCCAATACGCCTATTTCCGCCGAGGAACCGGCCAAGCCCGCGCCACCCGCCAAAACCAAACCCTCCAGGTCGATCTCCAGCAGTTTCCCCTCAATAGCTTTGGCCTAGAAGCCCCACCGGGATTTTCCCACCTCGGTCAGCACCTGCTCAACAGTTGGGTTTCCGGCAATGCCCAGGTCAACCTCGACTCCCTCGATGCCGTCGGCTCCCTGCGCCTGGATGACCCCCGCCGCTATGGCCAAAACCTAGATGGCTCCGTGCCCCCGGCTGAAACCCTCCAGACCCTCTTTGGGGGAGAAACCCAGTTTCGCTTTGCCGACAATGTACTGTCACTGTCGGAGGGTAGCTTTGATTTGGGCACCAGCCGCTTCAAATTCGACGGGCGCGGGATTTTAGCCGCCAATCCCCAGTTCAAGCTGGATGTCAACCTGGAACAGGGCCAAATTCGGGATTTTCTGCGGGCACTCCAGTGGTTTGACCTGGTGGATGTGGCCCAGGGGTTAAAAGCCCCCGTCTATGACACGGCCCAGGCCCTGGGATCGATCGCCGTGGGCAATAGCCAAACCCCCCTCGGCCAGCAGCTTCAGCGCTTCTCGGAAATTAAAGCCCAGGTGGCCCAAACCGTCGAGCAACGCCAGGAACAGGCCAAACTGCCCTCCCTGCGAGAACTAGACGGAGCCTTTAGTGGCAACCTTTCCCTCAGTGGCTCCGGGTCAGAGGGATTAACGGCCCAATTTGGCTTTGGCGGTCGGGATTGGCAGTGGGGCAAGTATAACTTCCAGAATATCGCCCTTTCCGGTGATTTTAAGGACGGACAGGTGACCTTACAGCCGGTGCTGCTGGAGTCCGATGATATGGAGTTGCGCTTTGCCGGGACCATTGGCGGCAACCAGCAATCCGGTCAGTTCAGCGTTCGCCAGCTTCCCGTCGCCTTTGTGCGCCAGTTCATCGATCTGCCCGTGGACATTGAGGGCCAGTTCGATCTCCAGGCCAGCGTGGGCGGCAGCATCAAAGATCCCCAAATTTTGGGGGATTTGAACCTCGTCAATGGCACCCTCAACCAAGTGCCCTTGGCCACCCGCGAAACCGCCTTTAGTTACCTAGGGGGACGGCTGCTGTTTGGGGGCGTGCTGGAGGTGGATGAAAATGCAGAGACTCCGGTGACGATCGAGGGCGAAATTCCCTATGCCCTGCCCTTCAGCGAGGTCAAACCGGATAGCGATGAGATCGCCATTAATCTCAACGTCAAAAATGAGGGGCTAGCCCTGCTCAATTTGATTAGTCAGAATAATGTGACCTGGTTGGGGGGCCAAGGGGAGGTGAACCTGTCCGTGGGCGGGACGGTGAAGGAGCCGATCGCCGAGGGACTCGTCACCCTCAACGGGGCCAATGTCACCGCCAAAGCCCTGCCCGAAGGGGATACGATTACGGACCTGCGGGGCCAGATTCGCTTTATCCGCGATCGGCTCCAAGTCGAAAATCTCGTCGGCCAGTTCAGCGAAGGCCAGGTCACAGCGGCGGGAATTTTGCCCCTCGCGACTCCCTTTGCCAATGACGACCCCGATCGGGAGACTCCCCTCGCCGTCAATTTCCAAAACGTCAACATCAACCTTCCAGAGGTTTACCAAGGGGGCGCGGGGGGCGATGTCTTTGTGATTGGTAGCGCCCTGAATCCGCGCCTGACGGGTACGGTACAACTGCGCGACGGGGGCGTGAACATTCCCGATCCCGCCACGGCAGCGCTGCGTCGCCTCCGGCGATCGGCCCAGGGAGACACCCTCGCCACGGCCAACACCCTCACCATCAGCCCCATCACCTTTGATAACCTCATCCTCCAACTGCGAGAAAACGTCAGCGTCTCCTCTCCCCCCATCTTCAGTTTCCAGGCCGAAGGGGATTTGACCATTAACGGCGGCCTAGGGGACTTGCGGCCCGATGGCATCATTCGGGTCACCCGTGGCCAAGTTAACCTCTTCACCACCAATCTCACCCTGGCCCGTCGTCGCGAGAATGTGGCCATTTTCCGGCCTGAGAACGGGCTAAACCCCACTTTAGATGTACAGTTGCTGGCTTCCGTCACGGAGGTCTCCAACCAACTGCCCACGGCTGGCCCCATTTCCCAGACGGAAATCCTCGATAATCCCGTTTCTGGCTTCAATGAGCTGCAAACCATCCGGATTCAAGCCGCGATCGAAGGTTCCGCCGATAATATCCTCCAAAATCTCACCCTCACCAGTCGGCCCGCCCGCAGTCAGGCAGAACTCTACGCCTTGATGGGGGGTGGCTTTGTCAATACCTTGGGCCAGGGGGGAGACAGCACCCTCGCCTTGGCCAACTTGGCGGGATCGGCCTTAATTAATAACCTCCAAAGTGCCATTAACAATGTGCTGTCGGGGCCGGTGGACTTCCGTCTGTTTCCGACGATCGTAGACTCCAACGAAACCAAGGAACAAGCCGATAACGAAGCCAAAACCGATGACACCGCCAATACCCTAGCCCTGGGGGCAGAATTGGGGATTAACCTCACCAATAGTCTGTCGTTCTCGGTGCTGCGGCTGCTGACCCTCGATATTCCCACCCGCTTTAATTTGCGCTACCAACTCAACGATAACTGGCAGCTACGGGGTGCCTCAGACTTCCAGGGCGATAACCGCATGGTTGTGGAGTATGAGGCCCGGTTTTAGGTTTACTGGATAAACCACAGCCCCTTATGGCGTAAATACTGCTCCTGAAGGGCATCTTCTAGATCTTCCGGCTGAATCCAGCCCCATTCAACCAGAATCTTACCCAGGGGCTGATGATTAGAGACCTGTTCCACTAAGGCCATGGTCAAATGCTCAGCGGAGATCAACTGCCGGTTGAGGAGAATTTCACCCAGGCAAATTTTCTGGTTCCGCAGGGCTTTGCGCAGTTCATCCGGCGACACCAACTGTTCCTCAATCAGCAACTCCCCCAGGCGTTTCTTGGAGTTACGCTGCTGGGCTAACAGCTTTTGCAGCACTTCCGGCTTAATTTTATTGGCCCGTACAAAAAATTCACCCAAACGGCTGTGTTTCGTGATGCGGTTGCCCTGGAAGTGAATTGAGGGTTCAGCCAGGGGGCGCACCTGAAGGGCTTCCAACTCACCGGGCTGCATTGGGTCCACTGGCCCCAGCGGATCAATGCCCTCCGCACGCAGCGCTTCTTCAATATTGACCGTTCTGGTGGACTGGGACTCTAGGAGGTTGTCCTGATCCCGCTCCCAGCGCTCTGGGGGAGAATTAATGGGGGGGTCGATTGGGCCGCTAAATTGGAAGAATCGCGCCCGCGATCGGCTGCAAAAGGCGATTTCGTCCCGATTTTGCAGATCATAGCTGCGAACGCGCTGGCCATTGATAAAAACGCCGTTCTGGCTGGGCTGTTGGCAGCGAGCATCACCGTCAATGAGGCGATATTGCGGTTCACCGTGGATGTTGCGCACCCGCAGCAGCGTGGCATGGATCCGAGAAACTTCTTGACTGAGGATTTGAATATCGGCTTGATTCGATCGGCCCACCGTCAGTAACAGCCGATCGAGCTTGTAGGCCCGTGTTTTTTTAAGATCTTGAACAACAAGAATACTCACTCCTGAGTCGGTCAAGGAAGACTGAGACTGGGCCATAACCCCAAATTTACACTCCATGATCGCGTGATTGAGCACTGTGCAAAGGCGCAGGAGCGTGGCCCAACAGGGGACGAGGGGGTAGCTCCGGCTTGGTGGTGAAACCAAGGGCTGGGTTGCAGCAGAGCGGAACAGAACCCGCCTCATGGGGCTGGCGTAGAGAAGGGGGGTGATGCCTGGGTCAGTCAACGGGCAACGCTTAACCCTCAAGGTTGAAGCCCGTTGAAATTTAAGGGTTACAGCCCTTGAGAGCACACCTGCCTCTGTTCCTGCCTGTTTCTACAGGATGGTAGCGACGGTAACAGGATAAATTTTGAGGGGGGGTGGGGGGAGGTACCCCCCAAGGCTGCGGGCAAAACTCAGGAGGGCGAGGCTTTGGAGGACTGGACCCGAAGGGTGTGGAGCCGGAGGCTGTAGAGGGCCGTGCCAATGGACATCAAACCCGCCGCCCAAAAGGGAGTCCCATAGCCAAACCCCACCAACCAACCGGAAAAGGCCGGACCCACAGCATTGGCAATGCTGGAATAGGAGGCATTGAGGCCCATTTTTTCGCCCTGTTCCTGGGGGTTAATGTTGAGGGAGAGGAGGGTGTTAAGGAGGGGGAGGGGGAAAATATTGGTGAAGGAGAGGGTGAACATCAGCAGCATAAAAGCAGTGAGGTTGGGAAAGGTGGGAATTAGCAAAAAGATGACCGATCGGGCCAAAATCGCAGCCCCAATGAGGTGAACCAGCTTAAAGCGGCGCGTCATCCGCCCAAACAGGAGCACTTGGCCCGTAATGCCAATAATGCCAAAGGCCGTAAAGAAAATCGCCAGAAACTGGGCATCTTGGCCCAAAACTTCCAAAAAGAAGGGTTGAAAAGCAAAGGTAAAGACCGTAAAGGTCAAACCAGACAGCAGACTCAGCACAAAGATTTTGCCGATATTCTCATCACCAAGGGCCGTCACCATTTTGTCAAGGCCCAGCATTTGCCAACCCCATTGGGGGGCCGATCGGTTCTCAGCGGGCAAAGTTTCCGGCAGGAAAAAAGCCGTCAAAATCACCGAAACAAGGGCGACCACGGCCCCCACAAAAAAGCTCATACCCAGGGGCGAAACCCCAGGAAAAGGCGGCAATAGTTGTGCGCCATAGCTGAGGGCGGGTCCGGCGATGAAGCCCGATCGAAAGGCCACATCAAAGAGGCCAAAGGCTCTGGGGCGATCCTGGGGATCGGTACTGTCGCTAATGACAGCGGTGGCGATCGAGTTATTTCCCCCCGTAATGCCGTCCAAAATTCGGGCTGCAAACAAAATCCAAGCCGCTGTTGCCCAACTGGAGAGGAGGTTGGCTAAAACCGTGCCCAAGAGACTGATTAAAAGCAGGGGTTTACGGCCCCAAATATCCGATAAGCGTCCTAAAATTGGCGTGGCAAAGAATTGGGCCAGGGCATAAAAACTGGTGAGAAGACTGGCTTCAAAATCACTCAGCCCCAATTCTTTTGCATAGGGGTAGAGGATGGGAATTAAGATGGTAAAACTCCAGGGGTATCCAGGGTAAGCGCATCTGAAATGCAGTTGCCAAAGTGCATTCAGTGTGGGTTG
>JBMTWK010000138.1:0-7746 GCA_049452395.1 Prochlorothrix sp.
TACTGGGTGTGTACCGCTGCGAGGGTGCTGGACTGTTGGTGCAAAAACAGTAGATAACAGCCCCCTGTGCCCACGCCTAGCACAACCAAGAGCACCATTAACACAGTGGCCACCAATCCCTGGCGACCCAGCAAGTGCGTCTGCTCTGGCAGTTCGTCGGTTTCCTCGCTGTCATCCCAGGGAAATCCTGGGTTGGGGTCCGGGGCGGAGTTGGTGGGGAGGGGGGCGGGTGTGCTGGCGCTAGGGGAGGCGGAGTCTAGGGGGGGTAAGGGGCTGGGGGTTGGGGTAGAATCCACAGGCCGATCGGGGTTG
Organism: Prochlorothrix sp.; assembly: GCA_049452395.1. Taxonomy (GTDB): domain Bacteria; phylum Cyanobacteriota; class Cyanobacteriia; order Prochlorotrichales; family Prochlorotrichaceae; genus Prochlorothrix. Next base: position 313 of record JBMTWK010000138.1, read on the forward strand.
GAAGCGACGGACTGCAAGGGTTCCAAGGGCGACATATCTGGTAGGGGTAGATCTGCGGGGGATGAAGGGGATTCAGGCGGATGGGAAGCGAAGGGGGGGGAATCCAAACGGGTCTGCACCGATCGCGCTGCCTCGTTTTGGGATTCTTCGCTTTGCGATTCTTCGCTACCGTCCTTGGCTGAATTGGGGGTGTGGTTGGCGGCGATCGGCGCTAAGCCGTCCAAATCCAGCGTCTCCGTCAGAGGTGGATCGGCTTCTGTTACGCCTGCGATCGGTGCCCCTGCGATCGGTGCCCCTGCGATCGGTGTCCCTGCGATCTGTGCCCCTGCGATCTGTGCCTCCAGATCTGACAAAGCGCTCGATAGAGATGGACTAGGCAAAGCTTGAGCGTCACCCTCAGCCCCAGATCTTTCCTGATGAGCCGCTGCTTGGGCTGTCTGCGGGGGCCGATCGAGAACCCGATCGGACTCGGACATTAAAGTCGGTAACTCAAGGCGCAGCAACTCCTGCACTGCCGTATCTTCCTCCACCAGATCCCAGGCTGCGGTCTGTGAGGTGGGGCCGGGGGTGGCTAGAGGCGTGGCGGCGGAGGGGGGCGGAGCAGGGGAGAATTCTGGGGTAGGAGCCGGATCGGGGTTCGATCGAGGATAGCGGGGATCGGCTGCTCCTTGGGGGTAGGCCACAAACAGGTCTGGGGCCAAAATCGACTCAGGGGTTAGGGCCAGGGTCTCCATCTCGGCTTCGGCTTCGGCGATCGGCGCGGCAGAGGATGCCCCCCGTGGGGGACTGGAGGCGGCTGGGTCTTGGGATGGTGTGGCCGCAGTTTGGGCCGCAGTTTGGGTTGTCGTTGGGGCTGGAGTCTTTACCGCAGTCCTAGCCGTTGTCTGCTGCTGGGGGTTTTCCTGGACACTGCCAGACGTACTGCCAGACGTACTGCCAGCAGCACCGCCACGGGTAGCCCCATTAGCCCCATTAGCCCCATTAGCCTGGACCGCTTCCGGCGCAGCCCCCAGGGGAAAGCTTGCAGTCCAGCCCACTTGCTTTTGTCCCTGAATCCGCCCATAGATGGTCACCCCCTGCAACTCGCCAAACTCCGCCAAGGACTGTCCCGGTTGCCATGCGGGGGACTGCTGCAAGGTCTGAAAGCCATGGCGCAGGTAGGGCACATAGCGAGACTCCGCAGGCAGGGTTTCCCCCTCCAGCAAGAAATACAACTGGCGATCGCGATGGGAAACTTGAACCGTCACCCCTTGCGTTTGGAGGGATTGATTCAAGAGCGTACAAAGGGTTTTCAGCGCACTGTTGGAAAGAGACATAGCCGATCGAAATGGCAGAAACCGATGAAGGCCGACAGAGATCGACAAGAGATCGACAGGAATGGACCGAGACCCAGAAGTTTAACCGCTAAACGACAGCCACGCCGCGATCGCCCTAGTACTCGTCGCTGGCATTTTCAAGGGCGTAGTCGAGATTTTCCTGGTAACTCATAACTCGCTCTTGGGCTTGGTCGTAGTTGGCATCCGTAGACGGAACCGCAGCCATCAGCTCGATCGCCCGCTCCCACCGCGCCGCAATCATCTTCCACTCCTCCGGCGTACTGGCCGTCTGGGTTAGCACCGCCGCATCCATCGCAAGGCTGACCCCCTCGTACCAAGGATTGCCCACCTCTTCAATGAGCAACAAAGCCGTGGGATCAAACTCATCCACCCCAGCGGGCAATGACTCTGTACCGGTCTCCCCAGCTTCGCCCGCTGTGCCGTCGGTGCCCTCGGTCTCACTGCCCATTGCCCCGTCGTCGCCAGTGCCGTCCCCTGGATCCGTCCCGCCCTCGGTGGGGCTAGTTTCCGGTGTGGTGGTTTCCGGTGTGGTGGTTTCCGGTGTGGTGGTTTCCGGTGTAGTAGTGTCGGGTGCGGTGGTTTCCGGGGGCGTTGTGGAGTCTGTACCCGTTGCCGTACCGTTGCCTTCCGTCGCCGGAGTCGTCATCTCCGTTGTATCCGTGACAACCTGCTGACTGGGATAGTAGAAGAAACGATAGGCAATTCCGGCAACCGCAAAGAGCGAAGCCAAAATCGCAGCGGTCACAAAGGGGAAGAAAGACGGCGAACTGGACTGACTTTCTGCTTCAAAGGCGGTTTCGGTCTCTTCCGTTGCCTCTGCTGCTCCCTCATCTAGAACCGGTTCAAATCCGGCTTCATCCTCCGTTCCCTCTGACTCAGCATCATCCCAAAGACCGACCGCTTCCGGGTCTTCTTCTGCCGTATCAGCTTCCTCTAGCTCCTCATCGCTATCCTCATCGTCATCCCAGAGATGGGTCGTATCTTCAGACCCTGGCCCCTGTTCTGGAGCAAGATAATCTGCTGTGTCCTCGTCAGGATCGGCGGGTGAGGTTACGCTTGCTGCCCCGTGGCCATTCAGCCCACCGACTGCCGCAACGGCGGCACTGCCCACAGTTCCCCCAGAGCCATTGGCCGGAGCAGGGGGCGGCGGCGGCGGGGGACTGGCCGGGGAACCGGCTGCTTGGGGATCAAAACTTAATCGGCGTTGCCAAGCAACTTCTCGCTGACCCTCAGCCCGCACCGACAGCAACAAAGCCAAGGGAGGCGCTTTCAGGCGAGTAAGGGCCTGAATTAAATAATCTGTTAAAGCAGTCGGTTCTGGAATGTCCTGACTACACTCAAACAGGAAGTGGGTGATATCCCCCTGCTGAGTTGCTTTGACCGCGATGCCTTTGCTTTGCAGGGCGCGGTTAATCAGACCAGCAAGAACTCTCGGATCGCCTTTTTTTGCTAGTTCCAGAAAATTCTGTGTCATGGCTCGCGATGGGTGAACGAGGGCAGCGGCTACATCATACACGCTATTGCTCAGCAGACAACATAGTTTTTTGTCAAGGGCTTGGCAAAATCCTGGGTAGGGATGTCAAATTCTCTCCAGATCAGGGATAGAGGCTTTTCTACGCAGGAATAGCGCCGAAGTGTCCCCCTGTCCCGTAAACTGACCTCGGAGGAGCTTTAGCATTCTTTACCTGACTGCTCCCTGCCCCCATGCCGTTGCGCCTTTCTGACTTGATCTTACAAATATGCAACCTGATATTGCGACTTTCCCCCTTTGTCAGATGGCCTCAGGCGATCGTCTGTTGCTCCAGGTCTATCGGTTTGTGGGCCATAAACCGGGTAAGAAGGTGTATATCCAAGCCAATCTCCACGGGGCTGAGATTGCGGGTAATGGGGTGATTTTTGAGTTGCTGGAGACCCTCCAGGAGCTACCAGAGGAATGTCTTTGGGGAGAAATTTGGCTGCTGCCGGTGTGCAATCCCTTTGGGGTGAACCAGCGCTCCCATCACTTTGCCAGTGGTCGCTACAATCCCTACGATGGCAAGGACTGGAACCGGATTTTCTGGGACTATGAGCAATTTTGCCGCGATTTAGCTGAATTTGCCCGATCGCACCAAAAGCTAGACCCAGAGGCGCTGCAACAACAATACCGCCAAGTTATTTTGGACTCCTTTGAGAAGCATCACCGCCACTGCCAGGGGGCACGGGGAGCCTCTTTGGCGGAAATTTATCGCTATCGCATTCAATCCCTGTGCTTAGATGCCGATTACCTGCTGGATTTGCATACTTCTACCAATCAGGCGGTGGATTATCTCTACTGTGGCCAAGGGCGATCGGCCAGTGCCCAGTTTTTCCAGGCCCAGTTTGCCATTGTTTTAGATGAATATGACGGCAATGCTTTGGATGAAGCCTTTCTCAAGCCCTGGATTGCCCTAGAGCGGGAATTGCGCAATTTAGGCCGTCCGATCCAGTTTGAGCTAGAGTCCTGGACTTTGGAGTTGGGATCGGGGATGAGCATGAACCGGGGATCGATCCGGCGGGGCTGTGAGGGCATTCTCAATTACTTGGCCCACAAGGGGGTGCTGCAATCCCCTGGTTATCCGTTGCCGCCGAGTCCTGAACCCTTTCCGATCGTCCACAAAAGCCAGTTAAAGCGCTATTACGCCGTTGCAGGGGGCTTTGTTGGTCAACGGGCGGCGGTGGGCCAAATGGTGAAAGTGGGGGATCCCCTCTATACCCTCATTACCTATAACAAATCCCGCACTTTGCCCGCTACGATTACGATTCAGGCCCAGGATGCGGGCTTGGTGTTTGATCACTCCACCAGTCAGAGTCTGAATCAGGGGGAGTATGTGCTGTCGATCGCGGCGATTTAACCGGGAATATCCCACTTTAGCGATTTAATCGACCGGGTAGGGGCAAACCCCCCGTGGTTGCCCTGATTTTGGGCCAAAGAGGGGAGCCACGGGGGCACGACCCCTACCAAGCTCTTCTAAAGTGGGATGCACCCATTTAACCTAATCATCACAAAACTTTATTGCCCGTCAGCAGTTTGTTTAATGCTTTGGCCCCAGTGAAACGGTGTGGGGCTGGGAAAGCGGGGTAGAATGCAAAGTGGCTTTCTGTCCCTGGGTAGCTCCTGCCCCAACTTCTCCGACCTTGCGAACCTGTTCCCAATGCTTCAGCGGCTTTGCTAGCTATGGATTCTGCGACCCTTGTAACCCAACTCAATGCGGGCACCATCTTGCCGGAAGGCGTGGTTCTCGTCACTTTACTGTTAGTCCTGCTTGGTGATCTGGTGGCTGGACGATCGTCCATACGCTGGACCCCTTACCTCGCTTTGGGGGGGTTACTCGTTAGCCTCGTCACCTTGACCCTTCAATGGGACAACCCCAGTATTAGCGGCTTCTTTGGCGGTTTCACCAGCGATCCCCTTAGCCTTGTCTTTCGCGGCATCATTGTGCTGTCCGCCGCCATTACGATTTTGGTCTCCGTGCGCTACGTGGAGCAATCCGGGACTTCCCTGGGCGAGTTCATCACCATTTTGCTTTCGGCCACGTTGGGCGGAATGTTCCTGTCGGGGGCCAGCGAGTTGGTGACGATTTTCGTCTCCTTGGAAACCCTCAGTATCTCTTCTTACCTGCTCACGGGTTACATGAAGCGGGATCCCCGCTCCAACGAAGCGGCCCTGAAGTATCTGCTGATTGGCGCGGCCAGTTCCGCCATCTTCCTCTATGGGGTTTCCCTGCTCTACGGCCTGTCTGGGGGCGAAACCCAACTGTCAGAAATCGCCGCTAACCTGCAAGCCAGCCAGCAATCCCTGGCCCTGACGATTTCCCTGATTTTTGTCATTGCGGGGGTGGCCTTCAAGATTTCGGCGGTGCCCTTCCACCAGTGGACTCCGGATGTTTATGAAGGATCCCCCACGCCGATCGTGGCCTTCCTCTCGGTGGGATCCAAAGCTGCCGGTTTTGCCCTAGCGATTCGTATCTTGGTAACCTCCTTCCCCGCCCTGGTGGAGGAGTGGCACTTTGTCTTCACGGCCCTGGCCATCCTCAGTATGGTCCTCGGTAACGTGGTGGCCCTGGCCCAAACCAGCATGAAGCGTCTGTTGGCCTACTCCTCGATCGGCCAAGCCGGTTTCATCATGATCGGCTTCCTCGCCGGAACCGAAGCAGGCTACTCCAGCATGATTTTCTACATGTTCGTGTACCTGTTCATGAACCTGGGCGGTTTTGCCTGTGTGATTCTGTTCTCGTTGCGCACCGGTACCGACCAAATTAGCGAGTATGCGGGCCTCTACCAAAAGGATCCCCTGATTACCCTCGGCTTAAGCCTCTCCCTCCTCTCCCTCGGTGGCATTCCGCCCCTCGCAGGCTTTTTCGGTAAGCTCTACCTCTTCTGGGCGGGCTGGCAGGCGGGTCTCTATGGCTTGGTGCTGCTGGGCTTGGTCACCAGTGTCATCTCCATCTACTACTACATCCGGGTGGTCAAGATGATGGTGGTGAAGGAACCCCAGGAAATGTCTGAGGCGGTGCTGAACTACCCGGCCATTAGCTGGGATGCTCTGGGCCTGAAGCCTTTGCGGGCCGGTTTGGTGCTGTCGGTGGTGGCGACTTCTTTGGTGGGGATTTTGTCGAATCCGCTGTTTACGATCGCCAACGATTCTGTCCTCAAGACCCCGATGTTTGAGGGCAACTTGAACCAAGCCACGATCGCCCAACCGGAGATTGTTGCTCAGGTGCAAGACCGATCGCCCGCGTTGTAGGGCTGCTGGACGGGCCAGAGGTCCGTCTTACTTGCTGAATCAAATCCTCTGGGGTGGGCGCGTTGCCTGCCCTTTTTTTTGTGTCCTATGGGGGGGCGGTCGCGGTGGATGTTGCTGGGGGAGGGCTGCGATATGCTGGGGGGAGTTGCCGATCGGAGATGTCACCATGGTCAACCTCAGTTCTACTCGCCGGACCCCCGCCCCCGTTGCGCCCCAATGGGAAGACCCACTCTATCCGTCCTGTGATGGTAATCCTAGGTCTGACAATACCGAGCAGTACCAATGGATTGTGCTGATTGCAGAAAACCTGCGGGCGCTGTTTGCCGATGATCCCCATATTTTTATTGCGGCGGACCTGCTGTGGTATGCGGTGCAGCACAAGGACAAAGTGGAGGGAGAGCCGATCGCCCAAGCCCCCGATGTGATGGTGACCCTGGGCCGACCGGCGGGGTTTCGGATGTCCTATAAGCAATGGGAGGAGGAGGATCTTGCGCCCCAAGTGGTTTGGGAAATCTTATCTGACAGCAACAAAACGGAACGGGGACGGCGAGATCTGGCCAAAAAGTTTGAATTTTACCAGCGCCATGGGGTTGAGGAATATTACCAGTATGATCCCCTGGATTTGGTGCTGAAGGGTTGGTTGCGCGAGGGCGATCGGCTGCGGGAAATCCCAGCGTTTAACCCCTGGGTCAGTCCCCATTTGGGGATTATCTTGCACTGGCAACCGGGCCAACGGCTGCAACTGTTCACGCCGGATCAGCAGCCCTTTGTCAGTTTTGCAGATTTAAACCGGGAGCGGCTCCAAGCCCAGGAGCAGGTGAGCCAAGCCCGTCTTGCGGAGGAGCGGGAGCGGCTGGAAAAGGAACGGGAACGGCTGGAAAAGGAGCGACTGGCGGATTATTTGCGATCGATCGGCCTCGATCCCGATAATTTGCCCCCTGTGGCCTGAGGGGGGTGACCCAATCTTGAGGGGGAGATTACCAAATGCGGCGGAGATTGAGGCTAAAACCGGGCATGACTTCGCCGCAGTCGATCGCGCTGGGGCAGTCCAAAGTTTCCACGCTCTGATCTGGACGGTAGATCTTGATCTGTTGGTTTTGGGGATTAATCAGCACTTCTACGGCGAGATCTAGGGTTTTGCGGCTACTTTCTCCTCCTGCCGGAGCCATTACGATTAATTCTCCATTTTGGGTGAGTTCTAGCCGAAGGTCGGGGTTATCCAGGCAGAAAGGTAAGCCAACTCCAGCGGGAAAATCGCCAACTCCATGCTGAGCTGCAAAGTTGTGAGCTATCGCCTCGCGGTGCGCAATCGCAATGTCACCCATGTAGATTTGC
>JBMTWK010000139.1:0-7587 GCA_049452395.1 Prochlorothrix sp.
AAAGGTAGGGACACTCCCTACCTTTTCTTCCTGACATTAGTCAAAACTCCAGTCATAATCAGGGGTGAGCAATCAGCATCATGGGATGTCTCTCCCGTTGGCAGCAGCAGGCAACCGGTCCCCGCACGTCTTTTGTAGGACGGGCCAGAGGCCCGTGACTCCCCGTCACCGTGAGAGCGTCGTAAGGGTGTCCCGCAGTATGGGTTCGTAAACAGGGATCAGCCAATCACTATGAGTAAGCAACTAATTCTGTTTCGTCACGGTAAATCAGACTGGGAGGGGAATGCGGTTCGGGATCACGATCGGCCCTTGGCCAAGCGGGGCATCAAGGCCGCCCAAGCCATGGGGCAACTGTTGAGCCAAGCGGAGCAAGTTCCGGATTTGGTGCGATCGTCTACAGCGATGCGGGCACGATCGACAGCGGAACTAGCCCATACAGCGGGGGGGTGGCCTTGTCCTTTGGAGTTTATGGCGGATTTGTACGAAACAACGCCCCAGGGGGTGATCGCCATGGTCAAAAAAGTACCCGATCGGATGGGGGAAAAGCCCCTCGATCGGTTGATGTTAGTGGGCCACGAACCCACTTGGTCCATGCTCACAGCGCTGTTGATGGGGGGAGGCCGGGTGGAGGTGCCAACGGCGGCTCTGGTTGGGATAGACTTGGAGATCGAGACTTGGGCCGCGATCGGGCCGGGAAAAGGCTGTTTGCGCTGGTTGTTTCTGCCGCGTTTGCTGACTTAGCGCTGACTTAGCGTTGAGCTAACAGCTTCTCTCCTCCCCTCGTTCCCCCGCTCCGGCGTGGGAATGCCTCCCCCGACGCTCCCGCATCAAGATCGGTTCTTCTCCCCAATATGCAACTTACACCCTATTGTCTCAAGGATACTCAGCCATGGACCCCCAAACTCCCGCGCACTCTCAGTCACAACCTCAGTCACAAAGCCAAGGGAAATCTTCAGCACACTGGAAACAGGGAGATCGAATTGAGATTACGATTACCGACCTCAGTGCTGAGGGGGAGGGTGTGGGGCGGTTGGGCGATGAGGTGGGGGGGCCGGTGGTGTTTGTACCGGATAGTGTTCCCGGAGATCGGGCTGTGGTGCGCCTGCTGAAGGTCAAGCGCCAGTATGCGAAGGGACAAATTGAAACCCTGCTGGAAGCCTCGCCCCAGCGGGTCCGACCATCCTGCATTGTGGCGGACAAGTGCGGCGGCTGTCAGTGGCAAACCCTGGACTATGATTACCAGGTCCAGGCCAAGGAAGACCAAGTGCGGCAGGCGTTGCAGCGGGTTGGTCACTTTGCGGATCCGCCCCTGGAGCCAATTTTGGCGGCGGCGCAACCCCTGGGCTACCGCAACAAGTCCACCTATCCCCTAGCTCTGTCTAGCACTGGCCAAGTGCAGGCGGGTTACTATCGCAAGGGCAGCCATAAACTGGTGAACTTGAACCAGTGCCCGGTGCAGGACGATCGGCTTGATCGACTCTTAGCGGAAGTCAAGCAGGATATCCAGGACCAGGGCTGGAGTATTTACGATGAAGCGCAGCATAGCGGCTCTTTACGGCATTTATCGCTACGGATTGGCCGCCGTACCGGAGAGCAGTTAATTGCCTTAGTCAGTACGACCTGGAATTTACCGGGACTGGAGGAGCAGGCCCAAGCTTGGTTAGAGCGCTATCCCAACTTAGTGGGGGTGGCCTTGAACCATAATCCAGGGCAAACCAATGTTATTTTTGGGCCAGAAAGTCGCTGTGTTGCCGGTCGAGATTACCTAGAGGAGCAATTTGGCGGTTTACGCTTCCAGGTGCGATCGGACACCTTTTTTCAAATTTACACCGAGCAGGCGGAAGCCTTGCTGAATATCATTGCCGATGAACTGCAACTTCAGGGCAATGAAGTCGTTTTAGATGCCTATTGCGGGGTGGGCACCTTAGCGCTGCCCTTGGCCAAGTCCTGCCGCATTATGATTGGCATTGAGGTGCAACCGGAGGCGATCGCCCAAGCGGAAGTCAACGCCCACTTAAACGACATCACCAATAGCCAATTTTGGATTGGCACCGTGGAGGAGGTTTTACCCCAGTGGAAGGGGCGACTGACCGTGATGCCCGATGTGGTTCTGCTGGATCCGCCGCGTAAGGGCTGCGATCGGCGGGTTTTAGAGGAATTGCTCTACCTAGAGCCGCCTCGCATCGTTTATGTCAGTTGTAAGCCAGCCACCTTAGCGCGGGATCTTAAGATTCTCTGCGACAGTGGTCGCTATCGCCTCAAGCGCGTGCGATCGGCGGACTTTTTCCCCCAAACGCCCCATGTGGAAACCGTCGCCTTTTTGGAGCGCATTACCCCCTAGAGGGGGATGAACTGGTAGGGTGCGTTATGGCCTTGCCTAACGTATTGCCTAACGCACCGCCTAACACCTGCCTAACGTATTGCCTGACGCATCGTCTAACGTATTACCTAACGCCTGCCTAACGTATTACCTAATGCACCGCAAATTCAGGCTAGGTCGCTCCGGGAGAGCCGCTGGGAAGGGGGTCTAGTATAGATTTATTGCATGTCCGGAATGCTTTAACTGCATTAACCTTAAGCCTTTGTTAAACCGTATACTAAACCTCCCTAGGGCCTCGCCTAGACTTCATTCACTGGTTGGCTCAAAAAGATCTCGTGCAACCATTGGCCTATACTCGCTTTCAGATCGTGCGCCAGGTCATCTTGCCTTGCTAGGACTGCCTCAGAAAACGAAAGACGGCTCTCCCTCCAACTCCATTCCGCATCGTAGGACTTTTCCATGACTGAGAGTGCTGCTACTACTAAATTGAACAAATTCGAGCAATTTAAAGCAGAAAAAGATGGTTTAGCGGTTAAACCGGAGCTTGAGCATTTTGCTCAAATTGGTTGGGAAGCCATGGACGCTACCGATCGTGACCATCGTTTGAAGTGGCTGGGGGTCTTTTTCCGCCCCGTGACTCCCGGTCAGTTTATGCTCCGGCTACGTACACCAAGCGGTGTGACCGATAGCCAAAAATTACGCACCTTGGGCGAAATTCTCCAACCCTACGGCGAAGACGGCAGCGCTGACATCACAACGCGCCAAAACTTCCAACTGCGAGGAATTCGCCTAGAAGATGTCCCGGAGATCTTCCGCCGCCTCCAAGCGGTCGATATCACCTCGATTCAGTCCGGGATGGACAACGTTCGCAACATTACGGCCTCCCCGGTGGCCGGTCTAGAGGCCGATGAGCTGCTGGATACCCGCGAATTGGTGCAAAAAGTGCAGGATATGATCACCAATAGCGGTGAGGGTAACCCAGAGTTTTCCAACCTGCCCCGGAAATTCAATATTGCCATTGAAGGCAGTCGGGACAATTCGGTTCACGCTGAAATTAACGATATTGCCCTGGTTCCGGCCTACCGTGACGGTGTTTTAGGCTTTAACGTCTTAGTGGGTGGCTTTTTCTCAGCAACGCGCTGTGCAGCGGCGATCGGGCTGGATGCTTGGGTAGAGCCGAATGATCAGGTTGTGGAAATCTGTCGGGCCATCTTAGAAGTCTTTCGGGATAAGGGATCTCGGAGCAACCGGCAGCGGACTCGGCTGATGTGGCTCATTGATGAAATGGGTTTGGATCAGTTTCGCCGTGCCGTGGCTGAGAAGTTGGCTTGGGATTTGCTCAGCGCTGCCCCTGAGGACGAAATTTCCTGGGAAAAGCGGGATCATATCGGCGTTTATCCCCAAAAACAGGCTGGCCTAAACTATGTAGGGCTTTTGGTTCCCGTGGGTCGCCTGACGGCCTCGGATCTGCTGGAGTTGGCCCGGATTGCGGAGGTCTATGGGAACGGGGAAGTGCGGCTCACCGTTGAGCAAAATGTGATTATCCCCAATGTGCCCGACTCGCGGTTAACGGCCTTTCTCCGGGAGCCACTGCTGGAAAAGTTCAGCACCAATCCCACCCCCCTCGTGCGATCGCTGGTGTCCTGTACTGGTGCCCAGTTTTGCAACTTTGCCCTAGTGGAAACGAAACAGCGTGCTTTGGCGATCGCCCGCGAATTAGAGGCCGAACTGGACTTTCCCCGACCTGTACGGATGCATTGGACAGGTTGCCCCAATTCCTGCGGTCAACCCCAGGTGGCGGAAATTGGTCTCCTGGGCACGAAGGCCCGTGGGGCTGACGGTAAGCCTACCGAGGGTGTGGACATCTATATGGGCGGCAAGGTGGGTAAAGATGCCCAGTTGGGCGATCGGGTCATGAAAAGTGTGCCGTGCGACACCTTAAAATCCGTTCTCCATGACCTTTTAGTCAAGGATTTTGGGGCTACACCTAAAGCCTAGGGTGTCCCCAAGCCGGGGCAACCACGGGGGTTTGATTATCCCTACCTTGGATTGATCCGTAAACCGGGGCAACCATGGTGAGGTTGATGATCCCTACCCCAAACCAGGGCAACCACGGGGGTTTAATAATCCCTACCCCAAACCAGGGCAACCATGGGGGGATTGCCTCTACCCCAAACCAGGGCAACCACGGGGGGATTGCCCCTACCCTTTGGGTTATCTGCGCTATTCGTTTGTTTTAAGCCGATCTTGACTTTCTGCCCAGTTACCCTTCTTACTACCTCCCCTTTTCTATGGTGCAATCAAGTAAAACCCTTTGTCCTTACTGTGGTGTTGGCTGTGGCTTAGAAGTGACCCCTCCGGCGCAGCCCGGTAAAGCGGTCAAGCGAGATGCAGAAGGGAATCCCCTCTGGCAGGTGCGGGGCGATCGATCCCATCCCTCCAGTCAAGGTCAAGTCTGCGTGAAGGGGGCAACGGTGGCGGAAGCCCTCGATTGTAGCCGCCTGAAAACGCCCCTGATGCGCCAGCGCTTAGATCAGCCCCTAGAGCCGGTGAGTTGGGAGCAAGCCTTCGATCGCATTGTCCAGGAAATTCAGCGGGCGAGAGCGAGCCATGGGGTGGACTCCATCTGTATGTATGGGTCTGGCCAGTTCCAAACGGAAGACTATTACATTGCCCAGAAGCTGATGAAGGGGTGCCTGGGAACCAATAATTTTGATGCCAATTCTCGCCTTTGTATGTCCTCCGCCGTGGCGGGTTATCTGCAATCCTTTGGTTCCGATGGCCCCCCCTGTTGCTATGAAGATTTAGAACTGACCGATTGCGCCTTTATTATTGGGGCCAATGCAGCGGAGTGCCACCCGATCGCCTTTAACCGCCTGCACAAACACCACAAGCGCAATCGCCACGTCAAAATGGTGGTGGTGGATCCGCGCCGGACTAAAACCGCTGAAGCTGCTGATCTGCACCTTGCCATTCAACCGGGCACCGATATAACCCTGCTCAATGGCATCGCTCATCTGCTCATGCGCTGGGGCGAATTAGACAGCATTTTTATTGATGAATGTACCACCGGCTTTACGGACTATGTAGACGTAATTCGCCAATATCCGCCGGAATTGGTGGCTCGGCAGTGCGGAATCCGCCTGGATGAGCTGGAAAAGGCGGCTCAGTACTGGTCACGGGCCAATAATGTGCTGTCTCTGTGGTCGATGGGGGTTAACCAGTCAACCCAAGGCACCGCCAAGGTTTGTAGCATCATTAATTTGCACTTGATCAGTGGCCAAGTGGGGCGGCCCGGTGCGGGGCCATTTTCCCTGACGGGACAGCCCAACGCCATGGGGGGCCGGGAAGCGGGGGGACTGTCCCATTTGTTGCCCGGTTATCGCAGTGTGAAAAATCCCCAGCATCGAGCAGAGGTGGAAGCGGCCTGGGGTGTTCCAGCGGGGCGCATTGCGGCGGAACCGGGGCGAGATACCTGGCGAATGATTACGGGGCTGGAGACGGGGGAGGTGCAGTTCCTGTGGATTGCGGCCACTAACCCAGCGGTGAGCCTGCCGGACCTGAAACGGACCCAAGCGGCGTTGAAGCAGTCTGCCTTTACGGTGTACCAGGATGCTTACTACCCAACGGAAACCAGTGCCTACGCTCATTTGGTCTTGCCAGCGGCCCAGTGGGGCGAAAAAACGGGGGTTATGACCAATTCTGAGCGCCGGGTGACCCTGTGCTCGGCCTTTCGGATGCCAACGGGTCAAGCTAAGGCGGACTGGGAGATTTTTGCAGAAGTGGGTCGGCGTTTAGGGTTTGAGCAGCAATTTGCCTTTCAGAACTCAGCGGAGGTCTACGGGGAGTTTGTGCAACTGACCCGCGATCGCCTCTGTGATATGACCGGACTCAGCCACGATCGCCTCAGATCTGGCCCCCTCCACTGGCCTTGTCCCGACTCGGAGCCGGTGGTTGCGGCTGCCGATCGCCCCGAACAGCGACTCTACACGGACCTCAATTTCCCCACCCCCGATGGCCGCGCCCGCTTCAAGCCCTTCCATGACCAAGGACTGGCAGAGCCGGTGGATCCTAGCTATCCCTTTGTGCTGACGGTGGGTCGTCTCTATGGCCACTGGCACACCCAAACCCGCACCGGCCACATCGAAAAAATCCGCAAGCTCCATCCCCAACCCTTCCTAGAAATCCACCCCAAGGATGCCAAACAGCTAGGAATTCAGACGGATACCTGGGTTGAGGTGCGATCGCGGCGGGGAACGGCAAAATTCCAGGCTCTTGTCACGAAAGCAATTAGTCCCGGTGTGGTTTTTGCACCAATGCACTGGGGGGCGCTGTGGGCTGAGGATGCGGAGGCCAATATGCTCACCCATAGTGAGGCTTGCCCCATTTCCCTAGAACCGGAACTGAAAGCCTGTGCTGTGCAGGTTCTGCCCCTCAGTTCCATTTTGGCCCGTGAAATTCCCCAGGTTGCGCACCATGACTCCCTTCTTCCAGTTTGAGACCGACTTTGTGGAAGCGCTGCGCTGTATTCCGATGGTGGTGCGCTTTAAGTTAGACACCTGTGGAGTCAAGCTGAAGTTGCACCACTGGAACCAGTTTAATTTGGCGGAGCGGCAACAGCTTGTGGAGGCTCCCTGTGATACGCCGGAGTCGATCGCGGCCTACCGGGCCTTAGTTCACCAGCAGGTTCTGCGCTATGACGCTGTGCCCCCCAAGGATCTACCGGTGCCGGATCCGTTGCCCTGGGAGGGGGTGACCGCTGTGCCGCAGCAGGTGCAGGACCAAGCCCAAGCTTTGGGGCTGTCGGTGAGTGTGGCGCAGTGGCAAGGTCTGAACGCGCTTCAGCGCTTTGCTTTGCTTAAACTCAGTCAACCGGGCCATGAAAACCGGAATTTCCGGCCTGCTTACCAGGAATTTGCCTTAGAAGATCGTTAGGGGCCAAAGACTGGAGTGTGCTGCGGAATTGGGCAATGAGTGGATTAGGGCATTTTGATTTCTAGTGTGCCTTGGTCATAGGCGAGTCGAGCAGCGCTATGATCACCCAGATCGGCCACCAGTGCTTGGTAGGTTGACCAGGTAATGGGCTGGAGGATGGCGATCGAAGGCGGGACTTCATGGCCGGTTTGGGCGCTTCGCTCACGGTGAACCCCAGTATCCTGATGACGGTGTAAGTTTGGAGCCTGGGTGATGTTTACCATAGTTAAACGGGCTACCTAGTTAAACGAGCTACCTGCAAAGGGCTATATCGGTCTACAGTATCGGTCTAC
>JBMTWK010000140.1:0-7582 GCA_049452395.1 Prochlorothrix sp.
TATGCCTGACTGATGCCTTGGTCTACTCGTGCGGGCATCTGGCCCGTGAGGTAAACGAGGCGCTGACCCTGGCGAGGGGATGGGGTGACTGACTGGATTGGATAACTGGCTGGATTGGATTACTGGCTAGATCGATCGATCAAGACCATCCAGAGCCGCCGACTTCCCCCCTGGCCCCCATAAAACAGTAAGTCAATCAGCAACTTGAGGGCTAAATGGCTCAGATGATCCATAGACAAGCTCTCTTGCTCTTCCTCTTTCATGCGATCTTGAAAAAGGTTGCAAAAGCTATCTAAGTAATCTCCCAGCATGGGGGCACTGTGGGGCGGCTGGTTTTGGCCAGTGACTTGCTCCAATAATGCCACCGCCGATCGCACCCGCTGTTGATGCTGTTGCGCCAAGTGGCAGATTAGCAACACCAATGCCTTGGCCTCCTCCACATCCAGCTTCTTCCGGCCCCCCTGGCCCTTGCGCAACGGATTCGCCTGCCGCAGCCGCCACAAACTAACCCGATCGCCCATGCCCGACAGTTGCAACGTTGTCGCAGCCTGGACCATCGCCTCGGATCCAATGCCAGTCAACGCCTCCAGTGCCAACAAAATCAGGTCAAGTTGGGCTTTAATACTGTGTAATTGCGCGGGATCGCGGGGGAAAGGTGGCAAATCTGAGGAGACAGAGGCCAAAACGGGGCTGGGAAAGGGCAGAACCTTAGACATAGGGGAAGTAACAGCGCACGGGGTAAAGGGGGGGAGTGAGCAGGGGGATCGGTCCGGCGGCAGCGGTTGAGCAGGCCGGGGGAGGGCGTTACTGGGCTAAGGGCTGGGCTAGTGGCTGGTGAAGGCCAAGGCTCTCAACTTCTGGGCGAACCCCGTTGAGTCTTGCAGGGGAGAAAACCGGTGGATGGGCAGGGGGGGCGTGGTGGTTCGGCGGGCCGGAGGGGGATAGAGCAGGGTGGTGCCCACCAAGCTGGTGGGATGGGCCTCTGCAATTGTAGCGGCAGGGGACACAAGGGGCCGATCGGGGCTGTCCACTTCCATTGCTGGCTGGAGGGCTGAAGCTGGGGCTGGGGTCTCAGCATTGGGGGGATCGAGGGCGACAGTGCCAGGGTCAGTTGCCTCGATCGGCGGCTCTAGGGTAAGAACAACAGCATTTGCAGGCGTAGGGACTGGATTAGGCCGATCGGGAGCTGCCTGGGCAGAAACTTCCCCGGTTTGGGTAATTTCCAGGGTATTTTCTGGTGTTGTTTCTGGCGTTATACCGGATGTTGTCCCAAGTGCTGTACCGGGTGTTATACCAGATACGGGGTTGGGTGGGAGATCTGGCGTGATCTCTGGGCTAACGTCTGGTTTAGCATTGGGTTTCCTATCCGTTGCCGCTTCGATCCCTGGGTTAGGGCCGATCGCGGGCAATGACGCAGACGTTACAGCCTGGGTTCCCCCAGGGGCGACTAAAGTCTCAGTTCCCTCCCCAGTGTTTGCCAGTGGGTGAGAATCCGCGACTTCTAGAAAGCCTGTTGCAGCTACAGCATCCTGACCCAATTCATCACCGGTACTGATCGAGGTTGGGGCAATTTCTCGGCTGTTTTCGGGCTGGGGCTGGGGCGCTGGGGGGGCGGCGATCGGCGAAGCTGAAGGGGCGGACTGACTGAGGCTTAAGGGCTGAGGGGTCGATTGCGGGCGATCGGGAGGGGCTGGGGTGGGATTAATGGGGCTAATGGGGTTAAAAGGCGGGACCGGGCTGCTGGGCACCGGTTGATCGAGGCGGGTCGCCCAGAGAGACTTCAGGGTGCTGGTAAGGGTGCGACGGGGCAGACGATCGGCAGGAGCCTGAAAATAAAGCTGGGACGGCGTGCGGGGGAGGTGCTGGAGGGGAACCGTAATAATAGACTCAAATTCCCGGCCAAAATGGCAGAGAGGCTTGTTGCGTCGTTGCCAAATCGCTAAAATCTGGCTCACCGAAACGGGTTTATAGCGTCCCTGATATAGGGCCTCAATCACCGCTAAGCGAATCCAAGCAGCCGGATAGTCAACCGCTAAGTCCAAAATATAATTCCAGGAAGCTTCCTCCGACAGGCCACAATAGTGCATGACCAAAGCCGCTGCCATAGACAGGCAGAGGGAGCCACCAGATTCTGCGGGAAGAGTGCCGATCAGGGTCATGAAGGGGGGAGCACAGCGAAGGGGGGCAGGCGCACAGAACTTTGCGAGAGATTTTTGAGCGATTCTGACCAGTTTAGCAAACTTCCCCCCGCCATCGGGAGAGATCAGGTGATCCAGTGCGTTTCTAAAGTCAGAACGGGGATGCTTATGATAAATGGGTTGTCCTGTTCACTTCAGAATTTTCCCTGTTTGCCATGGCCTGTACCCCCGGTTTACTGAGCGCAGCCGCTGCCGAATCCTCCATCTTTGACCTACTCCAGCCCCTAGATCCCCAGCACGATCGCGAAAATCTGCCCCTAACCCAGTGCCAAGGCCGAATCTTGGCGGAAACTGTCCTCAGTCCCCTGGACTTTCCCCACTGGGATAATTCCGCCATGGATGGTTATGCCGTGATTGGGGCTGATTTAGCCGCAGCAAGTCCCGATAATGCCATTAGCCTGACGGTTAGCCAGGAAATTCCCGCCGGAACTGTTCCAACCACCGCCCTACGGCCCGGAGAAGCGGCGCGTTTATTTACCGGCGCAATGTTGCCCCCTGGTGCGGATACCGTTGTCATGCAAGAGCAGGCCGATCGATCGGGCGATCGGGTCACCTTTACCAGCGCCCCTGAGCCGGGAGCCTGGGTCCGCAAGCGGGGCACCTTCCACCAAGCCGGACAACCCCTGTTACCGGCGGGAATTCACCTTGGTGCGCCAGATTTGGCGATTTTAGCGGCGGCGCAGTGTGCTACGGTGCCGGTCTACCGCAAGCTGCGGGTTGCGATTCTCTCGACGGGGGATGAGTTGGTGGGGGTCGATCGGCCCCTGGGACCGGGGCAGATTGTGGATTCTAACCGCTATGCTTTGGCGGCTTTGGTGGAGGAAACGGGGGCGATCGCCCAAGTCTGGGAGCCGATACCGGATGACCGATCGGCCTTGACCGCAGCCATTACGGCAGCACGGCAAACTGCTGATGTGATTCTCTCTTCAGGGGGCGTTTCTGTGGGGGATTATGACTATATTGACCAAATTCTCATGGATTTAGGGGCAAGTTTGGCGATCCGATCGGTGGCCGTCAAACCGGGAAAGCCCTTAACTGTCGCAACCTTTAAGCCAGAGTCTAGCCCCGATCGGCCCTGTCTGTATTTCGGGTTACCGGGCAATCCAGTCTCTTCTACGGTTAGTTTTTGGCGTTTTGTTCAACCGGCGCTGCGGCGCTTGGGCGGAGAGGAGGGGGCGACTTGTCGCTGGTTAAGTTTGCCAACGACGGCGGCGCTTAAGAGTGGGGGCGATCGGGAAACCTATATTTGGGGCCGATTAATTCACCAGAAAACGGAGCAGGGCAGTAGTATGGCATTTTCTCCGGCCCTTGGTCAGCAAAATTCTGCTAACCTGATTAATTTAGCCCAAACCCAGGCGTTGGGGGTAGTGCCAACGGGGATTGAGGAGCTAGCCGCAGGGGCGATCGTGCGGGTGCTTTGGGTGGGATAGTCCTGTTTTTGGCTTAGATAATCTGGTTCCCATGCACTTCTCTCCTCCTGGTCCTCCTGGTTCCCATGCTCTGCGTGGGAACTTCCTCCTGGTCCTCCTAGTCCTCCTGGTTCCCATGCTCTGCGTGGGAACTTCTCCCCAGGCGCTCCAGCGCCCTCTACCACAGTTACAGTGTGTCAAACCCTGTGGACTGGACGCAGAGCGTCCCGGTAGACATTCCCACGCCGGAGCGTGGGAACGAGAAGCTGGGCAGAATTTTAGCGATTAAGTCACATTAAGCACTCTTTTAACCTCTTTCAGGCTCATAATGACTTCATAGTTATCCGGATGTAACTCTTGCACAAATTGAATCAGATGATCAGCCGTACAAGGTTTCTGATATCCTCCATTCCACGCATGGAAATCATTGTGAACTTCTTGGGTGAGCGTAATGAGATTATCAACACAGGCAGCTAAATGCTCATAATGCTCCTTCGAGTAAATATGATGAGCCACAATATTGACGGATTTGTTATGCTTATCACGCTTTATTCCAGTGATGCGACAGGTTTTAGCGTCTCGTTTCTTGGCGGCATTCATCGCAACCTCGATCCTTTTCTCTTTGGCAGACCTTTGATCTAGAATCATTTTGAAGGTTTTCTTGCCTACAACCTCGATCGCGGCACACCAGGAACGGCGATCTTTCACCGTCAACTGAGTTGACAAGTGTCTTGAGAATTTATACAAGCCTGAAAGTGAGTAATAACGCTCACCATCGATGTCATCAAAGTCCTCAGAAATAATCATCGGATTGGGAGAAACTTTGATTTCATCAAACGCTTTGTTAAGACGTTGATAGCTAGTACACAGTATGCCAACAACATCCCGTTTCGATAAAAAATGTCGGTTGTTACGGGTTGTTAAGGAGCTACAGTTATCTTGAATTTTATCACTGATAAAAGCATTTCGGATTTTCTCCTTATGGCGTGTGATAAACTCCTTGATAGTACTCCACAAATTTTTGGGTGACTTTTCATCGAGATATTTAGCGATCGCATACGCACCCAGCTCGGAAAATAGACGCTCATCTAAACTCTTATTAGAATAGATAAAATGAACCCCATCTGTAAGTTCCCACTGATCATTGGGGTCAGAATCAAAAAACTTGACGATCTGATCTAACTGTTGCCGTGTAATCTCCAGAGCTTCTGCTAACTGAGCTTCACGGATGGTAAATTTTGCTTCTTTCTTGCCTTTACTCATAACTATGCACCTGCTGTCAGACTTTTGTACATAAGGGTCAAACGATCGAAAACTTTGGCATCCCCGGTTGCCTGGTTATCAGGGTGATAGACCTTACTGAGACCGTGATATGCCTTTTTAATATCCTCCACCGTTGCAGACTGGGGATCTAGGTCAAAGACTTGCCAGGGTTTGAAATAGTCAAAGATATTGATGCCATTGATACAGCCATCCCCCGTTTGATTTTCCTCACCGGGCAAAATGCCAACAAACTTACGGTAAAGAACTTCCCAGGATGCTTTCAGGCCAAGGTTTAAGTCATCCATGCCATCGATCGCCATCTGGAAAGATCCCGACTTCTTAAGTTCAGACGTACTCTTAACCGAGAAGTACTGATATACAGCGTCTTTTAGCTCACTTAACGTGAGTGCCTTGCGCTTAGCTGGGGGAGGGGGAGAAGGAGAGGGGACTGTCTGGAGGTGATTTTCAATGACAAAAATAGCAAAGTTTTCCAGAATCGATTGCTGAATGCTATTTTCCTGAGAAATTCGACTGATTTCACCTCGCAGCAACGCATTGAGAGCGACTGTCTGGTTTGGAGCCGGGTTTAGAACTTTCCCTTTAGACGGAGATTTACTCTGTTTGGGCTTTTGTTTAGACTTTGCTTTCTGGGACTTAGAACTAGACGTTGATTTTGGCATAGAGAAGTTTGGTGTGTTAGGAACACTGTCGTAAGGATACGGCAGTTGCACAAAGTCGAATCTGTGCGGGTAAGTGATCGTGAAGTTCTAGACCATAGCATCTCGACGAAGGAGCTGAGGCTTTTCTTGAGTAAATAAACTTAAGGGTTTCCTTTGTAAGGAAATTCGGCTTACTCGTTTTCTACTTTAGCCGGATCTGGATCTATATGCAACATGGCCAGATAATTTTTTCTGATGTTGTTGGACACTCCTCCTCAGTCTGCTAGATACCCAGTTTGTCTTTACAATAGTTAACATTTACGTTTGCGCCGATCGCAGCCCCCTTTGTAATCAACCTCTGCCAAACCTTTGCCCAACCCATGACACAAACCATCTCTCCCGCCCCGCAACCCGCCAGCGATCGCCCCTGCTACACCCGCGAAGACTGGCAACGGGGCTACCAATCCCAGCCCCAGGAATCTACCTACTGGATTACCGACATCCAAGGCCAAATTCCCCCCGATTTGCGGGGAACCCTCTTCCGTAACGGACCTGGCTTACTGGACATTAACGGCCAAGCCATCCACCACCCCTTCGACGGAGATGGCCTCATTTGCCAAATTACCCTAGACCAAGGCCGCGCCCACTTCCGCAGCCGCTACGTGAAAACAGAAGGCTATTTAGCGGAGCAGAAGGCCGATCGCATTCTCTATCGCGGCGTTTTCGGCACCCAAAAGCCCGGTGGCTGGCTGGCCAACTGTTTTGATACCCAGCTTAAAAACATCGCCAACACCAACGTCATTTACTGGGGCGGCAAAGTGCTGGCCCTTTGGGAAGCCGCCGAACCCCATCACCTCGATCCCCAGACCCTAGACACGATCGGCCTCGATCGCCTCAATAACCTCCTCAAACCCGGTGATGCTTTCTCAGCCCACCCCCGCTTCGATCCCGGCTCTCCCCACACCAACGGTGAACCTAGGCTTGTAAATTTCGGCGTTAAAGCCGGATTATCCAGCGCAATCCGCCTCTATGAGTTTAATTCCCTGGGTGAACTCGTCCAGCAACAGACCCGATCGATCCCCGGCTTCGCCTTCCTCCACGATTTCGTCATTACACCCAACTACGCCATTTTCTTCCAGAACCCCGTCACTTTTAACCCCATTCCCTTCATTTTGGGCCTCAAAGGTGCGGGGCAATGCGTCGGCTTCCAAGGCGATCGGCCCACCAAAGCCCTCGTGATTCCACGGGATCCGAACCGGGCCATGGTGACGATCGATCTGCCGCCCTGCTTTGTCTTCCACCATGCCAACGCCTTTGAAACCAAAACGCCAGCCGGGGGCGATCGGATTGTGGTGGACTCCATTTGCTACGACTTTTTCCCCAATGTTGGCCCCGATGATGATTTCTTAGAAGTGGATTTCGACAGCTACCCCGCTGGCAAACTCTGGCGCTATGAACTCGATCTAGACACGGCGACGGGAAGCAGCACCAAGCTGATCGATCGGCCCTGTGAGTTTCCCAGCCAAAACCCGCAGCTTGTCGGCCAAAAAGCTCAATACTACTACATCGGCACCGCCCACCAACCCCAAGGCAACTCCCCCCTCCAAGCCGTGATGAAGCTGGATTTAGCCACAGGCAGCGAAAAAGTCTACAGCTTTGCCCCCCGTGGCTTTATGGGAGAACCCCTGTTTGTACCGCGCCCCGGTGCCACGGCGGAAGATGACGGTTGGGTGCTGATTTTGACCTACCAGGCCGATCGCCATGCCTCTGCCCTAGCAATCCTCAATGCCCAAACCCTAACCCCCGAAGCCACCCTCTACCTCAAGGAACATATCCCCTACGGCCTCCACGGCACCTTCACCCCGGACGTTCTCGGCTTGCCCTAACCTCCATGTCCCAAACCCCCCACCCTAGACACCCTTTGGCTCCGGCTCCTCGGCAAAGGCCACTGCCAACGCCAAGCCATCCACGACGTTCTAGACCTACCCCCCAGCCACAACTACCGAAGTCTTGCCCTACAATTGTTGGCACATTGGAAAGTTGCCCTCGACAC
>JBMTWK010000141.1:0-7543 GCA_049452395.1 Prochlorothrix sp.
TAGCGATCGCCAAAGCACTGGGACCAATTTCCTTGGCGAAGGGTAGCCCGATCGCAGGTCGCCACCTCCGGATAATAGTCCCCCATTATCCCACGGGCACAGGCAATTCCCTGCTCCACCGAGACATCCGGGACATTACAGCGAGTCTCCGCGATCGCACTAATGGAAAACGGCTCAAAATCCGGCTTAGGCAGCATATGCCGCAGAATCAGAATCTTATCAAAATACTCCGTTCCCCACTGAAGGGGCGTAAGCGGGGGCAAGTCTGCACCGATCGATCGCCCCTGGACCTCAGCAATTAAGGCCGGAGCATCATTAGCCACCACAACAGTATAAAAGCCTGCCTCATCCAGCTTAACCTCGTTATCCGCCACACAGTCCAGCACCGCATAGGGTAAAGTCTGATTATTCATGCACAGGGACCAATAGCGCAAATCCTGGGCTTGGGTGACTGATTCTCCCGCCGCCGTATCCGGAGCCTGGGGTGCTTTACCGCGCACTAAAACCAGCGGTTCTTCCCCTGGAGAGGGTGCTGCGATCGGTGCATGGAGATAACTATTCCAAGGATGGACAAATTGGCCATTAACCGACTCCGCAGGGCGTTCCAGCAGGAAAAAGCGGGGCGGCAGTGCAGCCTGGGTCACCCGATCGAGGCGGTAGCGATCGTCCGCTGCCCGCAATTGCCCCATCAGTTGCCGCGACTTCGGCGCAAGCTTCACCCCAAACTGCAAATAAGCCAGTTCCTCCCCCAAAGTCGTATCCCGGCAGGCTTCCACCACCTGGAGCGGTTGATGCTGGGCATCCAACACCGTCAGCACGGGCATCGGCTTGCCTTGATGTAGCGCAGCCAAATGCTTGGGGCCATAGAGGCGATAGATGACACGGCCATAGCTGCGGGCCGGGTTATTACGAGTTAGGCTATTAGGGGCCAAATTCCGGCGCACAAGGCGAGTTTCCCCAGGATCGGGGCGATCGGGCAGGGAAACCGAAAAATGATACCGATGGGGGACCGGGGCGATCGCCGTTTGAAAAGGATTACTACTCCCCAAATCCGGCGCTATATCTTCATCATGGATGGAATAAATCGAAAGATTGCGATCGTCAAACACATCGATCGAAATAAACCGAGCATCAGGAAAATGACCCCGAATTTCCAGCTCTCCCCCCGGTTCATAGCGGAAGGGCGCAATCCAGTAGTACCCATGGGTGTCGGAATAATAGCCATGGAACGTATCCCGCGCATTAAAGTAGGGCCATGCACAGGTCTGCTGGGGCAGTGGCTCAGGATTAGCCGCAAGACTGGCCGGGAAACTCGCCGGAAGACTAGCCGAGAAACCAACATTAATCCCAGCATTTAGTCCCGTATCCGCAAGGCTCAGCCCCGGAAACAGCAACTGTAACGCTAAGCCCAGGATTAAACCCAGAGAAATCGTAGAAATCCGTGCTAAAAAAGGCAGAAAAGAAGTCATAGCAAGGTTGAGGATGTTCTGCAAAAGGAGGACAAGGGCAATCAATCTTGCAAGGTCAGCACCACAGGAGTATGGTCGCTGGGTTTCTCCCAGGATCGAGGCTCTCGATCGATATAGCACGACTGCGCCCGATCGTAGGCCGCTAAGGACAAATAATGGTGATCAATGCGCCAGCCCCAGTTATCCAAGAATGCTTGGGTGCGATAATCCCACCAACTGAACTGATCCGCCCCTGGGTGAAATTTACGAAAAATATCCCGAAATCCCAAACTTAAAACCCGTTTTAAGGCTTCTCGCTCCGCAGGTGTGGCCATAACATGCTGCTCCTTGCCCTGGGGGTCGTGGATATCCCGCTGCTCCAAAGCAATATTAAAGTCCCCACACAGTTGCATCATTGGATCCTGACTTAAAACCTGAGCCACATACTCCCGCAGCAAAGCCAGCCAATTCAGCTTATAAAGATACTTATCACTCTCTAAACTCGATCCATTGGGCACATAAAGGTTCAAAATCCGCAAATCCCCTAATTTGCCGGTAATGACCCGCTTTTGGTCATCCAACTCCCCCACCCGATCGGCCCCCAAAACCGGAGCAAAGCCAGCACTCACATCCGTAAGCGGCGATCGCGACAGGATTGCCACCCCGTTATAAGACTTTTGGCCCGAAAAATAGCAATGGTAGCCCAATGCCTCTAAATCAGCCTGGGGAAACTGCTCATCCGTGACCTTAGTTTCCTGAAGGCAGACAACATCAATGGGGGTTGAGGTCAACCAGCGCCGCAAATGATCCAAACGGCTCCGAATTGAATTCACATTCCAAGTAGCAAGGGTGGGCATGGCGGGGCAACAGGGGGATACAGAGGGTTTACGCGATCGCTCAGGCATCCTACGATCTCTTGTGGCTTCTTGCCAAGCTACCCGCATTTACTCTCATTTTGTGACAATTTTGACTTATAAATCACCTTTATCCTGGCTCCCTGCTCTCCCTGCCCAAATTTGGCTCCTTGCAGGGGGACGGCTGCTGTCCCAACTTGGCACCGGCTTTACTCTCTTTTATGCACCTATTTTCTTTGTCCAACAGGTCGGACTCTCGGCCACTGAGGTGGGGCTAGCCCTGGGCAGTGGCTCGATCGCGGGGGTCATCGGGCGGTTCTGTAGCGGCGGCCTTTGCGACTCAGCCCAAGCCGGTCGCCGATCGGCCCTCCTCCTTGCAGCGGCAATTTCTGCTTTTGCCGATGTTTTTCTAGCCACTGCGGCCAACTTACCCGGACTAATCTTAGGTAACTTACTCATGGGCCTTGGCATTGGCCTCTACTGGCCTGCTACGGAAACAGTTGTCGCCGATTTAACCCGATCGGAACAGCGAGGAGAAGCCTTTGCAGTCACGCGGGTGTGCGACAGTTTAGGGCTGGGATCCGGAGTCATTTTAGCGGGGTTATGGCTGCAATGGACCCACAACTACCGGATCCTGTTTGTCATTGATGGCATTTCCTTTGTGGCCTTTTTTGGCCTGGTTTTCTTGTTTATTGCCGAAACCCGCCCGGATTACCTCGATCGATCGCCCCATCCCCCCTCTCCCTGGGCCAGCTTCCAAACCAGTCTCCACGCCAGCCTACAACCCCTCAGCCGCGATCGTGCCCTCCAGATTTTTCTCTGCGCCAACATCCTCTTTACCACCTATCTCAGCCAAATCCAAAGCACTCTGCCCCTTTACTTCAGCCAGAGCCACCCTGCTCACGCAGACAGCCCCTGGTTTAGTGCAGCGCTGATCAGTCGGCTCTTTGCATGGCATGTGGTCCTCACGGCGATTCTGCAACTGCCCATAGCCCGTCGGCTGAGCAGTTTCGGGCACCTGGGAGCCCTACGGCTATCGGGACTGCTGTGGGCACTGGGCTTTGCGGGAGTGGGCCTGTTGGGCTGGCTGATGGCCCAGGATAACCTCGCCATTGCCCCGATCGTGGTCGTTTCCGCTGCCTTTCTGCTCCTAGCCCTGCTGTCCATCGCCGTTGTCTGCTATTTACCCGCTTCTGCTGCCTTAGTCGTTGAGTTAGCTCCCCCATCCCAACGGGGCATTTATTTGGCGCTCAGTTCCCAGTGCTGGGCCGTCGGCTATTTTTTGGGGCCACCCCTCGGCGGCTGGGCCTTAGACCAAAGCGCAACGATCGCCCAAGGCTTTTGGTGGAGCTTAGCCCTAACCGTTCTGCTCCTACAAATTGCGCTTCTCTGGCTGCAAAATTACCAAAACCAGGAAAAACTCATCTAAAATCCTGTGCTCCCTTCACCTAACTCGAAAAAGCCAAGTACAGCAGGGCAGGAACTCCCAATTTTTTTCTAGTGCGGGCATCTTGCCCGCAAGGTGAGCGAGACACTCCCACGACCACGAAGGGGTGAAAACCGATGTCTGGGTCTACAAGTACAGGCATCTGGCCCGCGAGGTGAGCGAGACGCTCCCGCGAAGGGGGGTAAAACTTGCGCCTGGGTTGACTCAGGGTGAGGGCTAGATTGGCTTCAAGCATTGGCTTCAAGCGTTAACTCAGGCAGGCTTCAGCAACAAATCACAACTTCATCTCGCAATTTCATCGGATTCTAGGCGAAACCTGCCCCATAGCTTAATGTATCTCTCCTTTAGTCAGCACACCAGCAGCTACAACGGGTTTTCTATTCCTTTAACCCTTGCCGCCACCCTCAACCTTGACGATTTTGATGCCATCCTTGAGGTAATTAGCGAGGGCTTCGCCAAACTTCTCCTCAACCGTCTTCGGCTTATCTTTTTTGTGCAGTTCTTTCCAGTGCTCCATAAAAGCCATGGCGATCGCAAACACAACCAACAGGGAGAGATCCATAATTCGATTCCTCTGTAAACTTCAGGGAAGATAGCCTTCCCAAAACCAGCCTGAAGGGCTAGCGTCTTTTTTTTTGGCTAGACTGCGCAGTACCTTAGCGATTTAGCTTTGTTCTGGCTAGAATTGCCCTAGCGTGAGAGCAGGTGAGGATCACCCCGATCTCCCCAGACCTTTGCAGATCGCCGCAGCATCCGATCGCGCCTAGTGACTCTGTACTTGGGATCTAGGGTTAAACATCCACAACAACAGCCCTACTGCCACCTGAGCCACAAACTCAAGACAGTTTTGGGAACAACCGTTTGCAACTGAGCAAACCCTAGATTTAGGTAAGGGGTATAACTGACCTTTAGCGGAATCGGTAGTTTTGTAACAAATCGCAATATTTTCCGGCCTTGATTTTCTCCCCGATCGCCCCCTCCAAAACTCCCAAAAATCCCTAACGTTCTGGGCGGTTTACTGCTATGGTGAGGTCTCCTCTCGGTTGTTTGTTTTTCCCATGGCCAAACCCGCGATCGGCATTCGCAGCGCCCAGGAACGGGCAGAACGCATCCAAGGACAAATTCATGTCTACGACGGCAGTGGCAAAGGCAAATCCCAGGCGGCCCTTGGGGTTGTCCTGCGATCGATCGGCCTTGGCATTGCCAGTAACCAACCCACACGGGTCTTGCTGCTGCGGTTTCTCAAAGGACCGGGCCGCACCTACGACGAAGATGCCGCCATTTCAGCCCTCCAGCAGGGCTTTCCCCACCTCATCGACCAAGTGCGCACCGGCAGAGCCGAATTCTTTGGCCCAGAAGCCATTACCCGCTTCGATCGCCTCGAAGCCCAGCGGGGCTGGGACGTAGCCAAAGGGGCGATCGCCTCCGGCCTCTACTCCGTGGTGGTCCTAGATGAGCTGAACCCCGTCCTCGACCTGGGGCTGCTACCCGTGGAAGAGGTGGTTTCCACCCTGCGCCGCAAACCAGATCAGCTAGAAGTAATCGCCACCGGACGCGGTACCCTGCCCCAACTGCTGGAAATCGCCGATTTACACTCAGAAATGAAGGCCCACCACCACCTGACGGCAGAAGCCTCCGGCATTTCCGGCATTGAAATCTATACCGGCGACGGTAAGGGCAAATCCACCAGCGCCCTAGGTAAAGCGCTCCAAGCGATCGGGCGGGGCATCAGCCAAGACAAATCCCACCGCGTTTTGATTTTGCAGTGGCTCAAGGGCGGCAGCGGCTACACGGAAGATAGCGCCATCGCAGCCCTGCAACAAAGTTACCCCACCCTAGTAGACCACCAGCGATCGGGGCGAGACGCGATCGTCTGGCGAGGTCAGCAACAGGAAATTGACTATGTAGAAGCCGAGCGCACTTGGGAAATCGCCCACACGGCGATCGCCTCCGGCCTTTACAAAACCATCATTTTGGACGAACTCAACCCCACCGTCGATCTAGAGCTATTGCCCCAGGAGCCGATCGTCCACGCCCTCCTCCGCAAACCCCGCGACACCCAGGTCATCATCACAGGCCGCTGCAAAAAAACCCCCGCCTACTTCAACCTCGCCAACATCCACTCCGAGATGATTTGCCACAAACACTATGCCGAAAAAGGGGTTGATCTCAAGCGAGGGGTCGATTTTTAGCCCAGAAATAGCACCCCAACTCATTGAAGAATTGCAACATTTGTTACAGCATTAAAACACCATTTCTTCAGGCACTCGCCCCTCCGTCACCCATGACCCAAGCGGGGTATAGTTTTTCACTTGTTAAGCAATTAAGTTAGGAAGCTTCTATATGCCATAGATCACAGGAGAGCTATGGTTTAGCTGTCATCATTAGACAGGGGAATTCCTTCCGACCCTGAGTCTATGCAACGGCCTGTAGCCCTAGGAAGACTAAATGATGAAGCCATGTACTTCGATTCTTGTTGTAGATGATGAGCCTTTAAACTACGAGGTCATTGAGGAATTTCTGAGCACCGAGGACTACGAGCTGCACTACGTTCCCAACGGCATTGATGCCCTCAACTCCATTGGCAAGATCTACGCCCCAGACTTAATCCTGTTGGACTTCATGATGCCCGGTCTAGATGGGGTGGAGGTTTGTCGCCGCCTAAGAGCCACGCCGGAGTGGAAGATGGTGCCCATCATCATGGTGACCGCCCTCAACGGCAAGGAGGATCTCGCCCGCTGCCTCAATGCAGGAGCAGACGACTTTATCAGCAAGCCCCTCCATCGGCTAGAGCTAGTCTCGCGGATCCAGGCCATGCTCCGCCTCAAGTATCAGTATGACGAAGTGAAAAAGCTGAGCCACCTTCAGCAGGATACCATCCAGTTCCTAGAGCGAAGTCTCGCACAAATCCACGGAAATCTCGGCTCAACCCTCTCCCATGAAATGGTAACCATTCAGGGGGTCACGGAAGAATGCGGGTTTCAGGCTCTGAAAATCCTGGATTGGTATGGTTTGAGCTGCTTCGGACTCCGATCGAAGGGCTGAAACCCTACTAACTTCGTAGACCCCTGAATAGTTACATGAAATGAACACGCCGCTCCATGGCATTATGACGATCCTCTCGCTTCTCAAGCGAAAAATGGAGCAATTTGGCGATTTTCCAGAAGTCCTAGAGCTAATCGAGATCGGGCTAAACTCTGCCAAACGGCTTGATGCCCTCCAGCGCAAGTTTTTGAACTATCTGTACCTAGAGTCCGCAACCCGCAGCCAAACCGCTGAGCGGCCCAATATCAACTCGCCCTTAAATTGGACCGCAGCGGGGGAAGCTGTCGAAATTGCCCAAATTAAGGCCGAACAGTACCAAAGATCCCAGGATTTAACGAGTTCCGTCGCCAATAACCTGATCGGTATCAATAGCAAGCATTTCCACTGGCTACTGGGGGAAGTCATCGAAAATGCTTTTAAATTTTCCAAGGCAGGAACCGTAGTCCACCTCACCGGCTCTGTTCAAGCAGACTGGTTTCGGCTAGAGATCCACGATCGAGGCCGAGGCATGACCGCAGACCAAATCGACGGCATTGGTGCGTTTATCCAATTTGAGCGCAGTCACTACGAGCAACAGGGCACTGGCCTAGGCTTGAGCATCGCCCAAAAAGTGATGGAGCTATACGGGGGAAAACTCGTATTTTCTAGCGTTTATCAAGCAGGAACCACCGTAACCCTAGATTTACCCCTCATCCCCGAAGAATAAAAGGCCCACTCGCCGTAACCCTAGCCCCCTAGGGGGGCCGCTT
>JBMTWK010000142.1:0-7500 GCA_049452395.1 Prochlorothrix sp.
CGCGCCCTGTCTTCAACAACTTGCTGGAGGTCAGGAGCACGGGACGCAGAGCGTCCAGGAGGCATTCCCACGCCGGAGCGTGGGAACGAGGGAATCTCGGTATTGATGGACCAACGTAGGGGCGGTGCCCCCGTGCCCGCCCTGGTTCAGGGTATAGCAACGTAGGGGCGGTGCCCCCGTGCCCGCCCTGGTTTCTGGGTACCGTGTGGTTAGTTTTGACTATAAACCGGGCATAATGCGGAAATTTTCCGATTCCTCGGTGTAACTGATGGGCAACACCACCACAATATTTTCCGGCGGGTTGGGCACGATGTAATAATTAATCACCTCACCCCCGTAGACTTCCTTCACAGCAGCCAAACCCGCCTCCATGGCCGGAGTCACTTCCGACACCGCGCCCCGAATCGCCACAAAAAAGTTTGCACTTTCCGCCAACCCATATTGCACCAGGGTGACATTAGCTGCTTTCACCATGGCATCTGCCGCAGCAAGAACGGGGGGAAAACCAAGGGTTTGAATGACACCAACGGCAGCAGGCATGGACTGAACTCCTTCATTGGGGGGTTAGGGAAGATTTCCGGCAGATCGCTGGAGATCGCGGGGACTTGGGGACTGGGTAATGTCTTCTTACGTTTTATTTTACGGCCTTTGGGGCCGATTCTATGGTGAGCCTAGACCCAAAGTAAGCTGCCAGGATTTCAGGGTACCGGAGGCACCAAGGGCACGATCGAAGATCTGCAATTGCCACAGTCCGAGGGCCGATCGACCCCGCAACCGTTGCAAAATCGGGGTGGACTCCTGGGTATAGGTGGTCTGGAGTTGGGTCTTGCGGCCCAGAATCCGAGGTTGCAGCAGAATGCCATCCCCCTCCGGCGGCACCAGCATTACTTCTAAATCACCCAAAAAGCCATGCTCTAGGTTAATTTCGACGGCGATCGTGGCGATTTTGCCCGCATCCGTCACCGTCAGGCGGCTAATAAAGGGAGGGGCATCAGCATTGGGGCGATCGGGGAGGGGCAGGGGCTGATCCTGGAGGAGATGGATTTGGCGATTGCCCACGATCGCCGCCGGGGCACGTTCCTGGGCCAACTGCACCGCCCGGTAGGCATTGACCTTGCCATAGCCGAACCAGTAGGAATGACCACTGTGCTCATAGGTGCCGTAGCGCAGCCCCAGTTGCAAATCCGCATTGGCATCGACAATTTTGTCGGCACTCTCCCGCAGAATGGCCTTAACCTGGGCCACAGTAAGCTGGGGATTCACCGACAGCATCAAAGCCACAACCCCCGCCACCACAGGGGCAGCGCTGGAAGTCCCGCCAAACCCCGCCGTAAAGTCGCCGCTGCTGTAGCCCTCTTCCCCTGTGCGATCGGTGGTGACCACCCCCCGCCCCCGCAGCCGCGCGGTCACCTCTGGGGCCGTGCGCACCATGCCCATCGGTTGCAGATAAATAATCGGGTTGCCATTGTTGCTGGGGGCGCAAATAAAGACCTCCGCCCCCCAGTTACTGTAGAGGGCCTTTTGGGCCAAGCTGGTACAGGCAGAGACCGTAATCACATCCGGATGGGTGCCAAAGCCATTGAGCCACTGGGTCGGGCCAGAAAGCACCTCCTGGGGCCAATTCCGCTCCACGATCGCCCCATTGAGGGGCCGGTTACAGTTCCCCGCCGCAAAGACAATGACACAGCCCTTGCCGCCTCGGCCCTGGGTTGCCGCATAGGTCAAAGCCGCCCGTTGGCGCAAAGACAGGGGAAACCGCACCGCGCTTGCGCCCCAACTGCAACAAATCACCGCCGCCCCCTGGTCTACGGCCCAGTGGAACATCTCTTCCACGGACTCATCATCCAAAAAGCCCGTCGTCCGGATCGGCATCAGCGCACAACCGGGAGCCACTCCCACCACGCCGCTGCCGTTTTCCTCCGCAACAGCAACCCCCGCCACCGCCGTGCCATGGTTATCCTGTTCCCCCTCCGGCAGGGGCAAAAAGTCCTGGCCGCGCAGGTCGCGGGGGGCCACCACTTTACCCAACCCCTGGAAGTCCGGGTGGTTAATATCCACGGAGTCGTCGGTAATGGCAACGACGATCGATCGATCGCCCCGCGTCAAATCCCAAGCTTTCTCAATGTCAATGTGGGCCAGGGGCGAGGTATCAGTCCCCCCGTCGTTGTAGAGGTACCATTGCTGGCGATAGCGATCGTCCGTGGGCCGGTAATGGCTTTGTTGGCGAACCACCACATTGGGTTCCGCTAGCAAAACCTCCGGCAGGGTCATCAGGGCATTGGCAATTTTAAGGGGATTGACCGGAGCCGCAGCCGTGACCTGGTACCGAAAGGCTTGCTCTAAGCCCCGCAGGGCCGATCGTTCCACTAAACCCCAGGTTGCAATAATCTCAATGCGGCGATCGGCTTCCACCCCCGGCCCAAACTGCACCGTAATCTCATCGCGCAGATAGACCACCGTTCCCGGATCCGCCAGAATGTGGTACACATGGCTAGCAAAGGTGACCACTGCTTGGTGGCGCACCGCCATTAAGAGCGTTTCTAGGTTGGCTGGCTCCACCGGCACCTCCCAGAGGCTCGCCGGGGGAAAGGGCGAGTCCACCCGCGTTTTGCGGCCTTGGGCCTGGGGCGTGACCACGGGGCGAACCTGAGCAAGGCCAAGGCTGTCCTGCCATGACGGCGTGGGCGGCAGGGGACTTTGAAAACTGAAGCGATCGATCGCCTTCTCCAGCCGCAATTCTTCGCCGCCCCGCTGAAGGATCAGCCCGTCCTGGCCCTGGGGCACTCCCCCATATTGGGAATCCTTAATCATGGCACCGTTGCCTCCCACACCTGCATCGTCCTTTGCACAGTATCACCTGTCCTCGCGTCACCTGACATTAAAATGTGACATCCCAGACCCTCAGGCTACAATACAATTGAAACCTGAAACTAACGTCTGGTCCCCCACCCCCCCATTTCCGAACCTCTAGGCTTAGTGCCCAAGTCTGCACGACTCAATACCCCGAGGCTGAATCCATGGAAACCCTTGCTTACCTGCACCTAACCGCCACCACTGGTGTCGCCAGTGCTGTCCCCCAAGACCGATCGCGGACTGTCCCCCTAGGTCGGGCCATTGCCAAAACGCGATCTCTCTCTGTACCCGGTGCAATTGGTGCAGGACTGGTTAGTGTCGCCACCTTAATTCCCCTATCAGCCCAAGCCCAAGCCACCCTCTCCCAGGGAAGTTCCGGGCCTGCCGTGGTGGAATTACAGCAGCAACTGGCCGACCTAGGGTACTTTAACGCCAACGCAACGGGATACTACGGTTCCGTCACGGTGGAAGCCGTGCGCCAGTTCCAGGCCGACCAAGGTCTCCAAGTGGATGGGGTCGCCGGTCCCGCAACCCAAGCAGCACTCTCCGGCGGGGGACCGAGCGCACCTAGCCCCAGCGCCAGCAGTAGCAGCAGTCCCAGCAGCAGTCCCAGCAGCAGTGCAGCCAGTTCCAGTTTTAACTCAGCCACCGCCGATCTTCAGGCCGATTTAGCCGATTTAGGCTATTACCGAGGCCGGGTTGATGGCATGTATGGCCCCCTCACCGAAGAAGCCATTCGCAATTTTGAGCGGGATAGTAACTTGCCCGTCACGGGCGTGGTCAGCATTCAACTGCTCAACGCCCTCGATGCTGAGATTGCGGCCCGCAATAGCTCCCCCGGCAACGTCGCCACCACCCCCAGCAGCAACAGCAGCAGCGCCATCCCCGTCATTCCCCCCGCCGATAGTGTCCTGCTTGCAGACAATCGCAGCAGCGACACAGCCAAACAAGATTCCAGCAAAGTAGTCGTGCAAAAGGCCGCCGATGAAATTGTGGTCCGCCAGGGCAGCGGCACCGGCAGCATTGTGGTGCAACAGCATCCAGAGCTTACCCTCGTCGAAGCAATTCCCTCCACCTCCGTGGTTGTCTCCCAGCCCAACGCGCCCGCTAGCACCACGATCGACCAGCGGCCCGTCTTCACCACTGCCCAGCCCAGCCTGCCCTTTACCGGCGCTCAGCCCCCCAATACCCCCTACGCCAACTATCCCCCCGCCGTCCCCCCCGGCAGCACCTTTGGAACCTTCCCCGTAGGCACCACCGGACCCGGAACCTATAGCAATACCGGCTACGGCGGCACGGCCTATGCCAGCCCTCCCGGCTACGATGCCTCGTTCTATCCCTATGTGGTTGCCATTCCCCACCGGACTCAAGAGGACTTGGTCACAGCCCTACGCTTTAGCCCCGGTGCCTTTGTGGCGGGTTCCCAGCGGGGCACCTACATTAATGCGGGATCCTACTCCAGCCGCGCCGAGGCAGAGACCCTAACCCAGGCATTGCGGCAGCAGGGCTTGGATGCACGGGTAATTTTCCGGCCTCGCTAGGGATTCCGCCGCTTTAACAGGCAAAGTCGTAGGGATGGAAGGGCGGTTGGGCCGGTTGACACCAGACCGATCGGCCCCTGGCCCAACGCCATGCCCCCCAGGCCGCAGCACAGGCCGCCACTTGATGATCACTGGGACTGCTCTCGGATTCCAGCAAAACATCCAATCCTACAAAGCCCTGGCTCGATAACCACTGAATTAAGGTGGCACGGGCTGGGGCTTCGCGTTTAAGGGCGACGATCGCCGCAATTTCCGCGCCCCCCAGGGCCAAGCACCCCCCCGGATGGACTTCCACAAGGTCGAGGGTGTGGGGATGGAGGTGGGTAGCGAGGCGGGCGATCGCCATGCCGCGCAGGGTGAGGTAGGCCATGCGGGTAAAGGTGGGGGGCATGATGGTGCCGGAGGGGAGACCCAGTGCGGTGAGCCGTTGGCGCAGGGCACGATCGCCGGGTCGATCGCCCCCGCCCGGATTATAGGAAAGCGGCGCATCAAGGCCCAAAACCAGCCGATCGGTGGGGTTCGCTTCAAGATAGGGCAATAAATCGGGGTCGCCGATGCCCTGGCGCAGTTCCATAAGGGTCAGTTGCCGATCGTCCCCCCGCGCAAACACCATAGCCGTATCGGCTGCATTGCTCGGCCCCGCCAAATCCAACCCTAAAACCCAAAATTCCCCGGTTTTTAACAATTTATAAATCTCCAGCAAAAACAAACGGGTGGAAACGGGTGGTAGCAATTATCTTTAATCAAGCGTTGTCCGATCGGGCCGGTTAACCAGCCACGCCACCAACCCCGGACCCAGCAGCAACAGCGCAAACATCCGCGTCATCTGCATCGCCAACACCACACTCGTATCCCCCCCCAACTCCATCACCGTTGCCACCATCGCCTCCAGTCCCCCCGGTGTAAAACCCAGCACCGCTGTCATTGTACTAATGTGGGTCAGCGCATGGAAACCGTAGGCAATCCCCAGGCAACAGAGAATTAACACCAGAATAAGGCCAATATCAACGATAACCGCCTTGGCTAAGGTTTGGAGGGCGCTGCGGTGGAACCGGAGGCCGATCGACAGCCCCACCACCAACAGCCCCAGCAAAAAAAGCGGCGTGGGAATTGTAACCGGTTGGGGCAGTAACCAAAAAGTACCCAGGGCAACCAGGAGCGTTCCCAAGAAGCTTCCAGCAGGGAGGCGGAGCTTTTGGCCGATCGTAATGCCGAAAACCATCCACACAGGAATTAACGCTAGAACCAGGGGATTTGTAGGGCTAGCCGCAAGGACCGATCGGGCCACCTCCGCCCCCTCCGTCTGAAACAGCAGCGTTGCTAGATTGGGCACCAAGGTCGCCACCAACAGGACCCGCAAATATTGCAACACCGTCACTGCCATGGCATCGGCCCCCATTTCCTCGCTCATGGCCACCATCCCGAAGGATGCCCCCGGAATCGAGCTTAAAAAAGCCGTCGATCGGTCTAAATCCGCCCAACGCCAGAGTAAATAGCCATTGATCAAACTCAAGCCGGAGGCCAAGGCAATACAAACCATCAACGGGAGCGCATAGGCAGCCGCAAAGCCGATCGTATCGACAGAAAACCGCGAAGCAGCCACCAAGGCCAAGAGAGAGCGCCCTAGATTGACCAAACCCAGTGGTAAAGGGCGCGATCGGCCCCGCACCAGAGCAGACAGCACCCCAACGGCCAATGGCCCCAACAACCAAGCCACCGGCACCCCCCACTGGCTACAGCACCAGCCCCCGATCCCGGCCCCCAACAATTGCAGCCCCAACTCCCCAACGGAAGGGGAATCGGGCGGAGGCAGCACGATCGGGGGGGGAACCGCAACAGGCACCGCAGTAGGCACCAAGTCGGGAGCATCAGAGGGTGAGAAGTTCATGGCAGTGGCGATAGCGTTTTAGGATCATACCCACCGTTTTTCGCCCAAGGCAAAACCCACCGAGGGGCGCAACTGGGCGATCGGGGGCGATCGAGGCCGATCTACAGATACTTATTCAGGATCAGACCCAACTTGGTTTTGGTGGCAGCGGGTACCTTATCCAGCGGGGTGAGGATGGCGTATTTCAGCGCCGTATGGGCCACAGACTCCGGCGGATTTGCAGTAATACGTTTTACAGCTTCCCGAATCACTTTTTGGGCATTTTCGGCGTTTTTATGCAGATTATCGATAATCATCTCCACCGTCACGCTGTCATGATCGGGGTGCCAGCAGTCGTAGTCTGTGACCAAGGCCAAGGTGGTATAGGCGATTTCCGCTTCACGGGCGAGCTTGGCTTCCTGCAAATTGGTCATGCCGATCACCGTTGCGCCCCAACTGCGGTAGAGGTGGGATTCGGCTTTGGTGGAAAAGGCTGGCCCTTCCATGCAAACATAGGTACCGCCCTGGTGCAGGCTGACGTTGGGTAAGCTCAGGCTGGCGATCGACTCCGCAACCACCGCCGTTAAGGCGAGACAGGTGGGATGATCGAAGGTGATGTGGGCAACAATGCCCTCCCCAAAAAACGTGGAGGGGCGATCTTTAGTGCGATCGATAAACTGATCCGGCAGCACCATATCCAGAGGTTTGGCCTCTTCCTTAAGGGAACCCACTGCCGACGCTGAAATGAGATATTCCACGCCCAGGCTCTTCATGGCGTAGATATTGGCTTGAAAGGGGAGTTCTGAGGGCAGCAAGGTATGATTGCGGCCATGGCGGGCTAAAAAGACAACAGGAACCCCATCCAGGGTGCCGGTAATAAAGGCATCGGAGGGCGAACCAAAGGGGGTCTCGATCGTGACTTCTTTCACATCTTGGAGCGCCTCCATTTTGTAGAGGCCACTACCGCCGATAATGCCGATTTTGATGGGATTCATAGTTAAAGTGCTATAGGAAATTGGAGCATAAATGAACTAGACAAGACTTACTCTAGGAAGTTTGAGAAATCTAAGGGTAGGGGTCGTGCCCCCGTGCCGACCCTCTTCGGACCAAAATCAGGGCAACCACGGGGGGTTTGCCCCTACCGGATCAAAACGGGGTTAATCACAGGGGGATTGTCCCTATTTGACCAAAATCAGGGCAACCACGGGGGGTTTGCCCCTACCGGATCAAAACGGGGTT
>JBMTWK010000143.1:0-7459 GCA_049452395.1 Prochlorothrix sp.
CAAAGGGAGTCAATGGGGGTTTAGAATCAGTCATGGGGGTATTTAAGCGGGAGGTGGGGGAGGCATTCCCACGCCGGAGCGTGGGAACGAGGGAATATCGAGATTAAATTGACTAAATTAAGCGACTAGGACGGGGGTCCGATCGAGTTCGCCACTGAGGCGCGTTACCTCCTGCCGTGCCCACTCATCAGCCGCCAGAATATCCTCCAAACTCGGCGCTTGGTTATTGTGATCCCGGTGGCGATCGCAGGTCTTTTCAATTACCTTGGGAATATCCAAAAATCCAATCTTTTCCTCCAAAAACAGCGCTACAGCCTGCTCATTGGCCGCATTGAGCACCGCCGTCATCGAACCGCCTGCCCGACCCGCTGCATAGGCCAGCCCCATACAGGGATACTTGGCATGATCCGGCTCCCGGAAGGTTAGATCCCCAGCTTTGACCAAATCCAGCGTTTCCCAGTTGGTAGTCAAGCGCTCTGGCCAAGAGAGGGCATAAAGCAGCGGCAGACGCATATCAGGCCAGCCCAGTTGTGCCAAAACCGAAGTATCTGCCACCTCAATCAGGGAGTGAATGATACTTTGGGGATGGATGACAATATCAATGTGGTCATAGTCTAGGCCAAAGAGATAGTGAGCTTCGATGACTTCTAGCCCCTTATTCATGAGCGTGGCGGAGTCTACGGTGATTTTGCGGCCCATGCTCCAGTTGGGGTGCTTAATCGCGTCTTCCACCTTAACTTCGGCGAGCTTTTCCACGGGCCAATCCCGGAAGGCCCCGCCGGAAGCGGTCAGTAGAATGCGCCGCAGTCCTTCCATCGGCTGGCCGACGGTGAAGCTTTTTTCCTTGGTTAGCCCCTGTAAGCATTGGAAAATGGCCGAATGCTCGGAATCGGCGGGGGTTAGCTTAATGCCGTGCTGTTGGATCAGCGGCAGCACCACGGGACCGCCTGCGATCAGAGTTTCTTTATTGGCGAGGGCGATATCTTTTCCGGCTTCGATCGCGGCGATCGTCGGCAACAACCCTGCACAGCCGACAATACCGGTCACAACTGCTTCTGCATCACCGTAGCGGGCTACTTCAACAACGCCCTCCTGTCCCGCTAGGAGTTGCGGTTGGTTGGGGAGGTCGGCGATCGCGGCTTTTAGCTCTGAAAGGCGGCTAGCATCGGCCAGTGCCACGATTTCTGGCTGAAATTGACGAATTTGTTGCGCCACTAACGCCACATTGCGCCCTGCGGCCATGCCCACCAGCCGGAACTGGTCCGGGTACTGCTGCACAATATCCAGGGTTTGGGTGCCAATGGATCCGGTGGAACCAAGGAGGGTAATTGCTTTCACGGTTTTGCCCAGGCGAGGATTTATCAATAACTTTTGAAAAAGAAGCCGAATCGACAAAAGTTTGGGGCTTATCTCGATCGGATCTCGAAGATCGGGAAAATTGGATCTTTAAAAAATATATCGGTCAACGGCCTAGGGTTAAAGACTTTGTGAAATTCTGCCTGTTTGGGGCAAGGTTGGGGGAGGAAACGCGCAGGGCAACGGGCAGGGGCGGGGCGGAAGGACTTTGGGGGACCGTGTGGGGCAAGGGCCGTTGTTGTTCAGTAGTTCTAATGAGATTAGGGTATGTCTGGGCTAAGAGTCCGCAGACTTAACCCGCATCTTGACCCTAGTTTATCCGGATCTAGCAGAAGACAAAGGGGACAGGGTAAAAACTAGATCGAAAGTTAATCTTTTTGGCTTAGTCGATCGGGGGGTGCTGTAACTACCAAACTGGCTGGGATTGAAAACCGCCCTCTGGGCCAGGGAGTTGCAGCATTCTGGGTTCAGTTTGTGTCATCCCTTGGGGTTGTTTTTACCATGACTAATGCTAGTTTAACGGCACTTTCAGTTCAGAATCCTCGATTTCAGTCGAATCAGTGGAAGAAACGCCTTCACCGTATCCAAAAGCGTCTGTGGCAGACGGAAACTTATCGAGACGTTCAGAGTCAGCTTACACACTGGGTGGGTGATCAGGCTTCTGCCCAAGCAATTGAGAGCTTACTGGGGAGCCTGAGTCGCCAAGCTATGATTTTGGCCATTCAATATATGTTTCGAGGAATGCAACAATCATTTGAGCAAAAGTTCCAAGATCTGAGTGGTTCATCGGGGGCTACGCCGCTGGGGGCTATGCCGCTGGGATCTCACTTTGCTGGGTCTGTGGCTATTGAACCTGGCCCGCTGGGATCTGGCCCGCTGGGATCTGGCCCGATTGAGTCTGGCCCAATTGAATCTCACACTGCTGGGTCTAACGTTACTGGCTCGGCCTCGACGGGATCTGAGCCTCCTGAGGCTGCCGCTATGGTTGCGGCGGTGACCTTGGCTCAACCGTCCCAGGCTGGGGCGGTGATTCCCCTGAAGGCTAGGAAACCCACCCAGGGCTTGAGTTTGGAGCTGATCTTTGAGGCGGAGATTGTGGAGTCTGCCCCTGCTACCCGCTCTGCCATTACGCCCCGTGCCGCCGCCAGTCCCCCAGCGCCCTCCCCGGCCCCGATCGCCGCTGCCCTAGTCCCGCACCAGAAAGCCTCCCTGGATGCACGGGTCTACGCCCACCAGCGGGATCAGGAAGATGCAGAAGTGGCCGCAACGGTTTTCTCCATGGCAGCACCTGCCCGTGCCCAGTCTACTGCCGCCGTTGCCCGCAGCCGCAAAGCTCGCAAGATCCAGGAGGACGTTGCGGCAGCGGAGGAGTCTTGGTTGGGGGCATTGCGGGAAATGATGGCGAAACTGAAGGCCGATCGCCTCAGTAAGGGTATTTCCTATATGCAACTGCACCAGAAAACCCAGATCCCGATTTATCAGTTGCAGTTACTGGAAGCGGTGGCGATCGATCGGCTCCCGGAACCGATCTATATCAATGGCTTTGTGCGGCGTTTTGCCGATGCTTTGGGCCATAACGGCAAGGAATTAGTCGCAACATTGCCTGACCCTAACCCTCACCCCGAAAATATCGTGCCTGAGTGGTATATCAAGCACCAATCCGTAGCAAATAAGGTTCAGGTGCAGCCTGTCCATCTCTATGTGGGCTATGCGGCTTTAATGGCGGGTGCTTTGGGGGGACTGCAAAGCATGATGCAACCGGCTCCGGCTCCTCTACCTGCCCTGATGAACCAGTCTTCCCTGGACAGCTCTTCCACCTATGAGGTCGTCAAAACCCTACCTACAGCGCCATGGGAGCAGTCTGCGGCCCTAAATCAGGCCAGTATGGCCCCACCAGAGCGCCTCAGCAGTGCTCCTGAACTCTCGCCCTAGAATGCTAAGCATCTAGCTCCGCACCCCAAACCACCTTCGGTTGCAAACAGGGGCCATAGGCTCCCATGCGATAGGTTCCAACGCCGAGGAATTGCCCGGTGCCCGTTGTAATGCAAAATGGGCTATCGGGTACTGGGGTATCAGGTACTGGGGTATTCGGTGATAGATCGACGCTAGAGGGGGAATCGGGTGAATTACTAAGGTCTGGAGTCTGAGGATCTGCGCTTTCTGGGGCTACACTTTCCCAAGCTAGCCGTTTTCCCTGTTGCCAGTCTTGGGACTGGGTGGGGTTGAGGTGGAGGCGAGGGAGGTGGCTGAGGAGTTGCAGGGGCGGCAGAAGGGTGAGGCTGTGGGACTGGAGTTGAGTGGCGATCGTGTCGAGGTCTAAACTGGTTTCCAGGGCAAGGCCAGCGCTTTCGGTGCGGGTTAAGGCCGCAAGGGTTGCCCCTGTACCGAGAATTTGGCCTAAATCGCGGGCGATCGATCGAATATAGGTTCCCGTCCCACAGCTAATCTCTAGCACCAACTCCGGAAACTCCCCCGATCGCCACTCCACCACCTCAAGCCGGTAAATCTCCACCTCGCGATGGGGCACTTCACTTTGATCAATCTGGTTCTTCCGTGCTAAATCATAGAGCCGCTTCCCTTCCACTTGAATGGCGCTATAACACGGCGGAAACTGCTCGATCTTGCCCTTAAATTGCTCTAAAACTGACCGAATTTGCTCTAAATTCAGATGGGGTGCTGGCTCCTCGGTCAAAATATGGCCATCCAAATCGTCGGTGCTGGTGGTCAGGCCAAAGCGCACGGTGCCGCGATAAGTCTTGGTGCCAGGGAGATATTGCAACAGCCGCGTTGCTTGGCCAATGGCGATCGGCAGCACCCCGATCGCGGCGGGATCCAATGTCCCCCCATGGCCTACCTTTGGCGGTTTTATTTTGGCAATTTTTGCAGGTTTACCGTGGGAATCGTTGGGTTCTGTCTGACCTGCTGCGGTTTTCAAGGTCTGCTTCAGTAACCAGCGCACCCGCGCTACACAATCATGGGAAGTCATCCCCGCTGGTTTCGCTAAGTTAAGAAACCCATCGAATAGCCCTGCTAAACTTCTATCCTGGCTCTGTGTCATCGCGATCTAGCCTTTTTTCCCTGAATCAGTACATCGCCAAGGGGGTCAGGAGACCTGGCCCCTACACAACCTCAAACCCTGTAGGGGTGTGGTTTTCGCGCCCAAGACGGAATTTTAGGGCCGTTAATCCGGTTACTGGCGACTACAACCGGCGGCGATCGGCAAAAATTTCGAGAATTTTCGATACAGTAGCAATAGCACTCAAGGTCTGCTATGACTAGTCTGCCTCCCGTTGATTTGCGCTCCAGTCCAGCCTTAGACGCGCCGCGACCCAAAACCTGGACGGTGCCAGAGTACCATCGCCTTAGTGAGTTGGGGTTTCTGGGGAGTCACGATCGTACAGAACTGTGTGCAGGGCAAATTATGCTTAAGGCTAGCAAAAGCCCTCTCCATGTCACTGTCCTGCAACTATTAGCCCAGACTCTACGGGAATTCCTGCAAACTCAGCCTGTTTTGATCCTAACTCAGGATCCGATTCAGTTGGACGATCGATCGGAGCCGGAACCCGATTTAGTAGTGGCGCGGGGGACTGCTTTGGACTATCGATCGCAACACCCCCAACCAGCGGACTTGCACCTTGTAGTTGAGGTGGCCGACTCCACGCTGACCTATGACTGTGGGCCAAAAGCAAGGCTCTATGCCCAAGCGGGTATTGCTGATTATTGGGTTGTGGATGTCCAGAATCAACAGTTGCATATCTTCCGCGATCCTACCCCTGCGGGCTACAGCCACCACCTTATCCTAACCCAGCCCCAAAGTGCTGCCTTGCTAGCCTTCCCGGCCTGTAGCATCAATTTACACGAAATTTTCCCGGTCTAGACGCTCCAGCCTCACCCCCCCTATGCTCCCCTGAACCCTAAAGCGGTTGTGTCTTAAGGACGATCGTTCCTTAAAGAAAGATGGCATTCTCGATCGTAATGTACAGGTTCCATGGCAGTATGGTCACTACTTTAATTGCTCTCATTGTCTGTAACGTCTGACACAGGAATAGCCCATGGTTCTACAACTCGGTGATACCGTTCCCAACTTTACCCAGTCTTCCTCTGAAGGGGAGATTGATTTCTACTCTTGGATGGGCGATAGCTGGGCTGTGTTGTTTTCTCACCCCGCCGACTATACCCCGGTTTGCACCACGGAACTGGGCGAGGTGGCCAAGCTGAAGCCGGAATTTGATAAGCGCAATGTTAAGGTGATCGCCCTCAGTGTGGATGATGCAGAATCCCACAAAGGTTGGATCGGCGATGTGAACGAAACCCAAAATACCACCGTCAATTACCCGATTCTGGCGGATGTGGACAAGAAAGTGTCGGATTTGTACGGCATGATCCACCCCAAGGCGAACGCCAAGGTCACGGTGCGCACTGTGTTTGTGATTGACTCCAACAAGAAGCTGCGCCTCACCATTACCTACCCCCCCAGCACAGGCCGTAACTTTGAGGAAATCTTGCGGGTGATTGACTCCCTGCAACTGACCGATAAGTACAGCGTGGCGACCCCTGTGA
Organism: Prochlorothrix sp.; assembly: GCA_049452395.1. GTDB lineage: Bacteria > Cyanobacteriota > Cyanobacteriia > Prochlorotrichales > Prochlorotrichaceae > Prochlorothrix. The sequence continues at coordinate 5,917 of JBMTWK010000143.1, forward strand.
ACTGGAAGGATGGCGATGATGTGGTGGTGGCTCCCACCATTCCCACGGAGGAAGCCAAGCAGAAGTTTCCGAAGGGTGTGACGGAAATTAAGCCCTACCTGCGCATGACTCCCCAGCCTGACAAGTAAGTTTAGGTTGTAAGTTCAGGGTTCCCCTCACCCCCGGCCCCTCTTCCCTAGGGGAGAGGGGAGTTAGAGGGGTTTGAGTCCTCGGTTGTTTTCTGGTTCCTATTTCTTTCTGGTTCCCATGCTCCGGCGTGGGAATCCTTCCCTAGGCGCTCCAGCGCCCTTTTCTCCCATGAAGATTTTGCTAAAAGAGGGCAGGTTTGGTTGAGTTTTGAGGTGGGTAGCTGAGATTGTCCCGAAAACCTGCCCCTACGGTCTTTTAAAGCTCTTTTTTGCAGTCTTTTTCCAGTTATGGCCAGCATCACCTTCGATCGCGTCACCAAGCGCTATGACAACGGCTTTACAGCGGTGCGGGATTTGAATCTGGCCGTTGCCGATCGGGAATTTTTGGTTCTTGTCGGTCCCTCTGGCTGCGGCAAAACCACCTCGCTGCGGATGCTGGCGGGGTTGGAGGCAATCACCCAGGGCAAGCTTTATATCAACGATCGCTGCGTCAATGAAGTTCCGGCTAAAAACCGCGATATTGCCATGGTTTTTCAGTCCTACGCCCTCTATCCCCACATGACGGTGTTTGACAACATGGCTTTTAGCCTTAGTCTGCAAGGGGTGCCCAAGGCAGACATCCAAACGCGAGTGCGGCAAGCGGCCCAACAGTTGGATATTGAGGCTTTGCTCGATCGTAAGCCGAAGCAACTGTCTGGGGGACAGCGGCAGCGGGTGGCTGTGGGGCGGGCGATCGTCCGGGATCCCGCCGTTTTTTTGATGGATGAACCCCTGTCTAATCTGGATGCCAAGCTGCGGGTCCAGGCGCGGGCAGAGCTGAGTAAGCTCCATCGTCAATTGGGTAGCACCTTTGTCTATGTCACCCATGACCAAGTGGAGGCGATGACCATGGGCACCCGCATTGCGGTGATGAATCAGGGGGTTTTGCAACAGGTGGCTAGCCCCCAGGAACTCTACGATTCGCCCAGTAATACCTTTGTGGCGGGCTTTATGGGCAGTCCTTCGATGAATTTTCTTCCGGCGCGGGTGATTGCCAATGAAGCGGGCTGGGGCATCCAAACGCCGACCTTAACGCTGCCGCTGCCCTTGGCTTTGGTCGATCGGGTTCAGCCCTACGGCGATCGCGAGGTGATCCTAGGCTTGCGCCCCGAAAGTCTCTATGACCTAGACCACCGCCCCGCCAACCGCACGTTGATGGCGACACCGATCGTGGTCACCGTGGTGGAGCGCATGGGCAATGAGGCCATCATCTATGGCACGCTCCAGGATGGCCAGGAGATTGTGGCCCGTGTGGATCCCCGTTGTCAGTTCCAAGTGGGGGAGGCGGTGGAGTTGGGTTTGGATGTCGATCGGGTGTACCTGTTCGATCCAACCACTGGCCAAGCTATTTAACTCCCACCAGCATGGGGCGCGGG
>JBMTWK010000144.1:0-7440 GCA_049452395.1 Prochlorothrix sp.
TATTTCTGCCACAACTCCCGCCGTACCCCCCGCTATATCTCCCCCTGCAACCCCTACCCTAGCTCCCGATCGGAATCCTCCCGTAACCCCCGCCTCACCCCCCCTTCCGCAAAATTCCGCACCCCGTGACCTTGACCCAGCCAGTACGGGTTCAATACTTCCCAATTCTGAAATTACTGGCAATTTTTTCAACCGTGCTCGATCGGCGGGGGACAGTGGCAACGATCGGGGAGGCAGTCGAGAACGTCCGTACAACGGCGATCGCCGCAATAGTCCCAATACAAATCCCAACCCCGATCCTCCCCGCCCCAAAAGCGCGATCGTCGCCGTTGCCTATGCCCCCAATGGCCACCAAATGGCGATCGCCACCGATGCCAACGAAGTCCACCTTTGGGATGACCAGGGCCGCTGGCTCAGCCGCGTAACCTTACCCGCTGCCATTACCGATGTGGCCTTTCGACCGGAATCATTGCCCGATCGGGCGGGGCCGATTCAGCCAACCCTCGCGATCGCCACCGTGTCCGGCGACGTTTTCCTCGCCCAACTCACCCCAACCCCGCCTACCCCAGACCAAGCCCCACCCATCCCCGTAACAACCACCAAGCTCGCCCCCCTCAACCCCACCCCACCAACCGCACCGGTCACCGCCATGGCCTGGAGTGCCGACGGCCAAGGTTTGGTCCGGGGGTTCGCCGATGGCAGGGTGGCGGTGTGGTGGGCCGATCGCAACGAGGGGCTGACCTGGGACGGGCGAGGTGGAGCCGTGGAGGCCGTGGCTTGGGCGGGGGATGCTGCCGCTGAGCAAGCGCTGATTGCAACGGGCAACCAGGACGGCACCGTGAAGCTGTGGACCCCCACAGGTCAGGCCATGCGCACCCTCAGCGGCCACAAAAACCCGGTCCTCAGCCTTGCCTTTGATGCCACGGGGGAAACCTTGGCTTCAGCCTCCGCCGATCGCACCATTCGCCTCTGGAACCGCGCTGGGGAAACCTTGGCCGTTCTCCAGGGTCACCAAGATCGGGTCGAAGCAGTGCAATTTCAGCCCAGGGGAGCCGCAGAAGCCGCAGAAAGCGCCGAGGTTACAGAAAGCGACAGGACCAAGACCAACCCCTTTGCGGCGGCAAGCAATACCCAAGCTGCACGGAATACCCAGCCTGAAAGTGATACCCAATCCCAGCCACAAGGGCCACTCCTGGTGAGTGCCTCCCAGGATCACACCGTTCGTCTTTGGAATTTGGAGGCCAAAGGGCCAATTCAGACCTTCCAAGCCGCCGAAGGCAGTATTTTAGCGGTGCAATTTACACCCGATGGGCGAGGACTGGTAACGGCGGGCAGCGATCGCCTAGGCCGGGTTTGGGATCGCCTGGGCAACCCACAGATCCAGCTTCAGGGCCATACCGCGCCCCTCTGGGAGGTCCAAGTCAGCCCCAAAGGCCGGTATTTGGTCACCGCTTCTAGCGATGGTACCGCCCGCCTTTGGAACTCAGGGGGCCAGCCGCTTCAGGTTTTGACGTAACCCCAGGGGGAGGTGCTGGGGGTGGCGATGGATCCGACGGAGCAGTATGTGGCCACCGCAGGCAGTGATGGCACCGCGCGGCTGTGGAACCTCCAGGGGCAAGAAGTGGCGGTTTTGACGGGGCACCAAAGTGCGGTTTGGGATGTGGCCTTTAACCGATCGGGCGATCGCCTTGCAACGGCCTCCGCTGACCAAACCGTGCGCCTGTGGAACCTGAAGGGCGAAACCTTAGCGGTCCTCAAAGGGCACCAAAGCCGGGTTTGGCAAGTGCGGTTTAATCCCGCAGGCGATCGGCTGGCGACGGTTTCCGATGATGGCACCGCGCGACTGTGGGATCTTCAGGGCAATTTGCGGGCCGTCTTTGAAGGGCACCAAGGCGCAGTGCGGGGGGTCAGTTTTAGTCCCGATGGAAACCTGCTGGCAACGGCGGGGGAAGATGGCACAGTGCGGCTGTGGGAGCTACGAGGGCGACAGGTTGCAGAGTTTCAGGATCTTCAGCAAAACCTGCAAAAACGCCTGTTTGGAGTTAGCTTTAGTCCCGATGGCCGTGCTCTTGCCACTGCGGCTGAGGATGGCACGGTGCGGCTCTGGGCGATCGAACCCCTGGACCTTCCTCACCTCTTGCACCGCAGTTGCACATGGCTGCAACCCTACCTCAACAATCCAAACAGCGGCCTCTTACCCCGCGATCGTGCCCTCTGCCGCAACCCGATCGCCGGAGTCTTCCACAGAGACCCTTAACAACCCCCATGACCTGTAGGGGCGGGTTTCACCAGAAATTCACGATAAAACGCGATAAATCACACAAACCCGCCCTCTTCCCAGAAATACCAAAATAATCAATAAAATACAACAATCCCCCCAACCCACCCTCTTCGCCATAACCGATCGATCGACAAGAGGGCGGGTTTTTAAGATCTGGCTGTGGGAGACAGAGATTTTGGAAGAAAACCGCCCCTACACAGACCTAGATTGATTGTGGTAGGGGCAAACCCCCCGTGGTTGCCCCCATTTCAGCCCCCAATGATTAAAGGTAGGGGCAAACCCCCCGTGGTTGCCCCCATTTTAGTCCCCAACGGATTAGCAGACCTAATGCGCCATCATCGTCGGCAATGCCCGCTTATAGGCTTCATCCACCACCTCCGTCAGCGTGGGGTGAGTGTGGACCTGGAACGCCAAATCCTGGACCTTTTGGCGCTGGGCGATCGCATTCGCAACCTCCTGAACCAAATCCGCCGCATGGAGGCCAAAAATATGGGCACCCAGAACCTCACCGCTATCCTTGCGGTAAATCACCTTAGCAATTCCCTCCGTTTCACCCTCTGCCAGCGCCTTAGAATTACCCTTAAAATAAGTCCGGGCGCTTAAAACCTCAAACCCCTCCTTTTCGCCCAATTCCTTAGCCTGGGGTTCCGTCAAACCCACAGAACCAATTTCAGGATGGGTAAAAGTTGCAGCGGGAATACTGCGGTAGTCGATTTCACGGGGCCGATCGCAGATATTTTCGATCGCCACCACACCCTGAGCCGAAGCCGTATGGGCCAGCATCATCTTGCCCGTAGCATCCCCGATCGCCCACAGGTGCGGCACCACCGCCCCATCCTTAATCACCTGCATTTTATCGTTTACGTCAATAAAGCCGCGCCGATCGGTCTCCACACCCACAGTCTCTAAACCAATGTCCTTTGTCGCCGGAATTCGCCCCGTCGCGACCAAACACGCATCCACTTCCAGCACTTCCACCAGTTCCTTCGTGGCCGGATCCGCTAACTCAATCACCACCGGAGAACCGGGAATCACCTTCCGTGCAATCACCCCAACCTTGGTTTCAATGTCCCGCCCCTCAATCAGGCTGCGCTGGGCCAGCTTGGCGATATCCGGATCAAACGTGGGCATCACCCGATCGAGGGCCTCAATCATCGTGATTTCACAGCCAAGGGCGCTGTAAACATCGGAAAACTCCAAACCGATATAGCCACTGCCAATAATCGCAATCCACTGGGGCAACCACTCCAGCCGCACCGCTGCATCACTGGTAAAGACGGTTTTATGGTCAATTTCAATGCCCGGTGGCACAAAGGGGTGGGAACCCGTAGATAGCAGAATATTTTTAGCCGTATAGAGGCGGCTGCCGCTGTCAGTGCTGACGGAAACCTGCTGAGTGCCCGCAACCCGGCCCCAACCTTTGAGAATATCGACCTTAAGGCGGCTGAGGCTGTTGGTGAGGTCGCCGCGAATTTTGTCCACGAGGTTGGTGGCATGGTCAGCAATGCCCTGGCGATCGAAGCTAACACCGCCCAGTTGAATCCCCATACTTTGCAGGTGCTTAGCATCCCCCATTTCCCGCACTCGCCCAGACGCAGCCAGCAGCGCTTTAGAAGGAATACAGCCCCGGTTGACACAGGTACCGCCCATATCTCCTGCTTCAACAATGGCGGTTTTAAGGCCACAACTGACAGCATGGAGGGCTGCTCCGTGACCCCCAACTCCGGCTCCGAGGATGATTAAATCGTAATCAAAGGATTGGCTCACAACTGGCTCCTGAATGTAACAACAGGGGCGAGGCGGCTGGCCTCCGACCCCGTGAACCTATTTATTTTCAACTGTGGGGGCGATCGACACAAGAGCACCCCTGGGAATCTAGCCAGGGAAGGGAAGTTGCGGCCAAGGGGAGATCGGTTTGGTGTTGCGCCGATTTACAGATGTGTTTCTTTTCTATGGTTAAGTAAGAGAATCTTAACGAGTTGTAGTGCCAAGGATCACCCGTCAACCGGAACAATCCATTACTGTGGGGATATACGGTTTTGCTGAAGGTTTGCCCATGCACCCCTCCCCTTGCCTGTCCCCCCCGATCGCCCCGACCCATGCCCCTTATGCCCGCTCTGCCCGTTTTCTCAGCCTTGCCCTAAGCCTGCTTGGCCTCTCTGGTTCCGCCGCGATCGCCCAGACCCTCGATCCCGACCCCCTTGCCCCTCAACTTGTCCCTCAATCCGCCACCCCCCAGCCCGCCGTCCACCAACTGCAACCCGTTACCCCTGATCACTGGGCGGCCCAAGCCTTAGAAACCTTCTCAGAACGCTATGACTGTCCCGATGCCCGCGCAGCCTTCAGCGATCGAACCAGTCTCAGCCGCAGCGACTTTGCAGTTCTGATCGATCGCTGCCTTGCCCATTTGCAAGCCACCCATCCCTTCTTTGCCACTGACGGCCAAGCCAATGGAGCCAGTCCCTACGTTTCCCGTAGCCAGAGCCGGGTTGACACTGCCTCAGAGGCTGGGGGCAATGGATTAGTGCGGAATCGGGGCATCGCGGAGTTAGAAGACGGAGCTTCGGGCCGCAATGGGAATTCTCCAGAGTCGAGTATTTTGGATCCAGCCTATGCGCAAGTTCACGGATCCGACCTCATTGAGCCAGAGCTAGATTTTGTCACCCTCCAGCGGCTTCAGACCGAGTTTGCACGGGAACTTCAAGCCTTGGGCGATCGCATTGACACCGAAACAGAACGGGTACAGACCTTAGAAAACCAACAATTTAGCGATCGGGTCAAACTCTTTGGCACAGCCAGTTTCAGCACCGCAACGGTGTGGGGAGAACAACAGGCACGGGCCAACAGTCAGCAAGCCATCCAGGACATTGATGCAGGCTTTCCCTTGGGCGGCAATGTTTCCCTCAGCTTAGATACGGGATTTCGGCAACAGGACTTACTGCGGATACAACTGGGGGCCGGAGGCGTACCGACGACGGGGCGGCCCGTGACGGGAACCACCATGAGCACCGTTCCCCTAGGGGCAAATACCGCCGACGAAAATATAGATGATGAACGGCTTGTGCTGCAATCCCTGTGGTATCAGACGCGCTTTGCCGATCGGGGCTTGGTGCGGTTTGGCCCCAGCGGCATTTCCACCACCCCCCTCGCGGGGGACTTAAACCCCGTCAACTCCACCTCCGCCTTTGGCAAACGCAACCCCTTACACCTAGTCGCTGGCGGGGGAGGGATAGCCGCTAACTATCGCTTTAACGATCGCCTCAGTGCTGCCGCCTCCTATACCGGTGGTGCAGAAGACGTGATTAATCCAGCCCGTGGCTTGTTTTTGGGACAATACAGCCTTTTTAGCCAACTGCTCTTCACCCCACACCAGCGCGTCGCCATTGCACTCTCCCACGTTTTCCATTCTAACCCCGGTGAACGGGTCAACCTGACCGCAGGGCGGGGCAGTGCCTTAGCCCAAGCCCCCTTTGGGACTGCAACCCCAACCTCAGCCAATCTCTTGGGCCTAGAAGTAGAAGCGGATCTCACGCGCCAATGGGCTTTGGGGGCTTGGGTGGGCTACAACTGGGCTTGGTCAACGGGGACAGGCACGATCGGGCGGCGGACGATCGACTCCGGCGCAACGGCTAGCAGTTGGAACTGGGCCTTAACCTTAAATCGGCAGGATTTCGGCAATCGGGGCAGTCAGCTTGGCTTTGTCTTTGGAATGCCCCCCAAATCTATCTCTAACTCCATCGCAAGCCGTACCGACCCAGATACCACCTACCATGCCGAAGTGCTGTACCGGTATCGCCATAACAGCCGGGTTCAAATCACCCCCGGTTTAATTTTGCTGATGAATCCAGAGCATAACGCCGATAATCCCGTTATTTGGATTGGTTCCTTAGCAACTGTATTCAATTTCTAAGGTTTTAGCCTGAATCCAGCGGGAGTATCCCACTTTGGAAAAATCTCGGTAGGGGTCGTGCCCCCGTAGCTTCCCTCCTGGGACCAAAACTGGGGCAACCACGGGGGGTTTGCCCCTACCCAATCGGTTAAATCGCTAAAATGGGATAGACCCCCTGACCTCCCTGGGAGGTACCCGTTAAGCCCAAGTCCTAGAAGATTTCACAGGAGTCCGAAATGCCTACTCACGTTGACTGGTTTGAGAAGTACGCTGTCCTTCAGTTTACTGGGGTGATTGTCATTGAAGATACCCTGGCACTGTATGGTCAACTGGTGGGCAATGCTCAATTCGATGAGATTGACTTTATCCTGGTGGATTGTCGGTCCGTAACCAAAGTTAATTATCAAGAGCTAGATTTTGATGCCCATGCTGCTTTTGCAAAGGCTTCTTCTTTGTCGCGGCGACGGGCATTACGAGTGGCGATCGTGGTGGCCAGTTCAGAAACGGAAAACAGCTTAAAACAGTTAATACAATCCTTTCAAAAATATCCCACCAACTGGTCCAGACAACTGTTTTGGAACTATGATGATGCGCTGCGGTGGGCCAGCGGTTTATCCCTGCCAACGCAACACAATCACCCCCCGCTGGGTTCTGCGGCCCCTAGCCCCAGAGCCATGAACAACAGCCCCCTACGCCAGCATCGGCGATAAATCCAGCCAGTTCCAGGGACCATGCTGAAAATGCTGGATAATAAACTCATCCGCTTTACTTTGAGCCACCAGAGCCACGATCGCCATGTCCCCCTGGTTCGATTATCCCGTGCAAGTTTACCCCCACCACACAGACTATGCAGGCGTGGTCTGGCATGGAGCCTATGTCACCTGGTTAGAAGAACTCCGCATTGCCTACTTACAGCACCACAACACCTCCTATGCGGCCTTAGTCGCCGATGGGTGTGAGTTACCGGTCATTGCCATGGCCTTGCAGTACCGCAAGCCCCTTTACCACGGGCAGCAGGCCGTATTGCGGGGACAAATGGTGCGGCCCCAGGGTTTGCGTTTGGTCTGGAACTATGAGCTGCGATCGACCCCTCCCGATGCCCCCGACTCTGTGCTCTATCTCACAGCCCAAGTCACCCTCGCCCCCATCAGCACCACAACCCGCAAACCCCTCCGCCACCTCCCCCCAGCGCTATTAGCCTGCTTCGATCCCACCCCCCTCTAAACTCAAACTCCAAACCACGATCGCACCAGCCACCACGGTTACGCTG
>JBMTWK010000145.1:0-7424 GCA_049452395.1 Prochlorothrix sp.
TACCTGGTAACCTTGAAAAATTAGACCCAAATTCCCAGGCAGATGGCGTAAACTCTTTGAAGACTTGCTGAGATGGTCCCCCAAATTTTTGAACAGTCCGTCACAATTCAAGCAACAGCAACCCGCGTGGAACGCTGTTTTACCGATCGGGCATTGATGCACCGTTGGCTCAACCCAGCCCTGCGCTGTGACCCCGTGGGAGAGTGGAATACAGACCTTGGGGGCCAAACCCGCTTTGTCATCCAAGTGCCCCTGTTGGAACCCGCCCTGCACAGCACTGTGGTGGAGCGGCAACCGGGCTTGGTGGTGTGGGAGTTTACGGGCTTTTTTGCGGGCCGCGATCGCTGGGAGTGCCAACCCCTAGAAGACCCAGGCAGCATAGCCACCCGCCTGCTCAACCGGTTTGAATTTACCCCCAGCAATCTGATCGTGGCCTTTGGGTTCCGCACCTTTGCTGCCCAGTGGACCCAACGGGATATGCAAGCGCAATTGCGCCGCCTGAAGCGTGTGGCCGAGGAATTACAGCAATTAGGCCAATAGAACCGACATTCAGCCCCTTTTTTCAGTAACCGTCACCCATCCTAACGATCTACCCATGGCTGACTCTTCCCCCCTCCCCAGTTGGCGACAACAGGCCGCCCGTTTTCTCTCTAGCCTGATTATTCAAACCCTCACCGCCGATCGCCTCACCCCCACTGATGGGGTCGTTGATGAATTGCTGCGCTTGCTGGCCGATCGTCCCCCCCGCCCCGAAGGCCGCGATCCCTATCTGGGGCTATTTCCCGCCAGCCCCCTGCCCGCCCTGCGCCAGCGAGCAGCCAGAGGCATCCAAGTCTTCTTGGAGCGGCTCGATGCGCCTAACTTAATCCCCGCCGATGAACGGGCCGATGATCTGATCCGCATCCTCAAGGAGCTATCCCCCCGCCCCTTGGGCGTTCACCCCTATGAAGGTCTCTTTGGCCGCTCCCACGTTGAGATCAGCGACTTCCAGATCCAAACCTGGCGCAATCAAGCCGCGCTCCATCTCCATTGGCTGGTGTTGCACTTGGGGCAAGGATCCGTGGGGGATGACAGCACAGCACCGGGGGATGCCCTCGCCGACGACCTGCTCCGTGCCCTGGGCCGACAACCCGCCCGCACCCCCGATCGGCTCCCCTATCGCGGCCTCTTCCTCCTCCCCGCCAACGCCACCACCGCCGACTACCGTCCCCTTGTGGCCAAGGGCTTAAAGGTCTTTGTGGAGCGGATTCCAGGCAACACGCTGGGGTCTCAGGATGCCGTGGTGGATGCGGTGATTCGCAGGCTGCGGGGTTTGTCCGATCGTCCGGTGGTGCGGCTGCCCTATGAGGGGCTATTTCACCGGGTGAATCAAATTACCGTGGCCCAACTGCGGGCGATCGCCCCCTATGCCCAGGTCTCGCGCCTAGAGCGCTTTGTGCCCCACCTCAACACCGCCATGACGGAGTTTGACATTGACACTCCCCTGCGCCGTGCCCATTTCCTCGCGCAATTGGCCCACGAGTCCGGCGAATTCAACTATGTGGAAGAAATTGCCTCTGGAACCGCCTATGAAGGGCGGGCGGACTTGGGCAATACCCAGCCGGGAGATGGGGTGCGCTTTAAGGGGCGGGGGCTGATTCAAATTACGGGGCGGTTTAACTACCGGGCCTGTGGGGAAGCCTTGGGGGTGGATCTCATCCAGGAGCCGGAGCGGCTGAGCAGCGATGCCTTGGCGTGCCGCAGTGCGGGCTGGTTCTGGGATTGGCAGCAGATTAACCGGGCAGCAGATGAGGATGATGTGGAGCGGGTGACCTATATCATTAATGGCGGCTACAACGGCTTCCGCGATCGGGTTGATAAGCTAACCGCCGCAAAAAAAGTCCTAGGGCTGTAGAAAAACAATAACACCCCCCAAACCCCCGTAGGGGCGGGTTTTCGCCGTAAATCTTGCCATTTCGCAAAAATCCCCCCAAACCCGCCCTCTTTAAATGTCGAAATCCCCAGAAGAGGGCAGGTTTGGTTTACGCTGCGATCGGTGGCCGAAATTGTCCCGGAAACCTGCCCCTACACCGGAGAAACCTATTTTTGCGAATCCAGAAGCGGACTTAAATCCAAATGCTCCGCCACCACATCCGCAAGCCGATCGAGCATCGCCTCCCGCTCCATACGGTAGTTCGCAATCCCCGTCGGCAGTGCCTTTAGCCCCCGCTGTTGACGCAGCCGGTTTAACCACGCCCGTCGCCAAGGACCATTATCAAAAATCCCATGGAGATAGGTGCCCCACAACGCCTTACTCGTGCTCACCAGCCCTAACCCCGGTTCATCAAACAGTTCAACCGCCTCAGGGGAGTCTTGGGTTAAGACCTTACTGCGGCCTTGGTGGAGTTCATAGCCCTGCACCGGGAGACCATCCTGGGGATAGTGGGAGGTGACTTGGCGTTGGCGGGTGATTTTTTGCTCATCAAAATAGGTGCGCAGGGGCAGCAACTGCAAGCCCGTAAAGCGCCCTTCATAGCCCTCGATGCCCTCAGGATCGATTAAATCCTGGCCCATCATCTGGAAACCGCCACAAATCCCCAGCACCGTGCCCCCTGCGGCGGCATAGTCTCGGATCTTGCGATCGATGCCCGTTTCTTGCATGGCCAGCAGATCGGCGATCGTCGTTTTGGAACCGGGCAGGACGATCGCATCGGGATAGGCCAACTCATCCCCCAGTTCGATGTAGCGCACTCGCACACTAGGTTCCGCTTCCAGGGGATCAAAGTCCGTAAAATTGGAAATTCGCGGTAAACGAATCACCCCGATCGTTAGCTCTGCGTTTTTCTGGTTGCCACGCCGCTCCAGCAGGTCCAGCGAGTCCTCCGAGGGAAAGACCTGATCAATCCAGGGAATCACCCCCAACACCGGAATCCCCGTGCGCTCTTCGAGCCAAGTAATGCCGGGATCCAAGATCGACTTGCGGCCCCGGAACTTGTTGATCACAATCCCCTTCACCAGGGCGCGTTCTTCCGGGTCCAACAGCACTAGCGTCCCGATCACATGGGCAAAGGCTCCCCCCCGATCGATATCCACCACCAACAGCGTCGGCGCATTGAGGTGCTTCGCCACCCGCATATTGGTCAAATCCCGGTGTTTAAGGTTAATTTCCGCTGGACTGCCCGCCCCCTCACAGACAATAAAGTCAAAATCCTGGCTCAGCCGCCGCAGCGACTCCACAATCATCTTCCAGCCCCTTTCAAAAAACTGTTCATAGTAGTTTTCGGCGCTGGTTGTCCCGATCGACTGCCCCGCTAAAATCACCTGGGAAGTCATATTGCCCTGGGGTTTGAGCAAAATCGGGTTCATCTCAATGCGGGGCTTAATGCCCGCAGCCCAGGCTTGGACCGCTTGGGCATAGCCAATTTCCCCGCCGCTGGCCGTGACATAGGAGTTGAGGGCCATATTTTGCCCCTTAAAGGGCGCAACCCGCCAGCCTTGACGCATCAGGAGCCGACAAATAGCCGCTGTCAACAAGCTTTTACCTGCATGGGAGGTTGTCCCCACGATCATGAGAGAACGCATAGGCGATACCCAGAAAGAATTAAAACAAAAGCTGGAGCCAGCGGTTGAGGGCGTTGTAGAGGCGGCTGGTGGGGGAAGCAGACTGCCAAGAATCGACGATCGGGGCTGAATTTGCCGCAGTGGATCCCGATTCCGCCGCTGTAGCGCTGCCAGGGGTTGGGGCGATCGCCGCCGCCCATTCCAGCACCAAGTGATGCCCCAGGGGCGTAAGCCGAAAACTATCGGTAATGCCTTGGCCATCCACCTCGCGCCGCAGCACCCCCACCTGGATCAACCACAACAAATCCTGCTCTGCGCCGAGTTCCGTCAGCGGGCGACAGGTGTAGCCCTGGCTATGGCCTGCGGGGGCCGAGAGGGCCGAGAGGGGAAGGCTCTGGTGTTGGAGGGTTTGGAAAAAGTGTAGCCGCAGGCGAGAGCAGCGCAGGGCGCGACGGGCACGGTGGAGGGTTTTGGGGCTGTATTGCATTGCGGGAGCGATCGTGTCAGCAGTCATGGCCTCAGGAAAAGTAGGACAAGTCGGGCAAATGGGGGCATCTCTCACTATACCCGTTTCCCTTCTGGTAAAAGTAGTCCATAGTCAACCCGGAGATGACCCCGTGAACCTACCCCTGTTGCGTTGGATCAATACCCTATTAACCGCAAACTTTTTCTTTGTCCTCGCCAGTTGCTTCTGGTTTTTGGGGGCAGTGCTGGGCCGCAGTGTGGGGGTCGCCCTGGGCTTGGATCTGTGGTACAGCCTCTGGCAACCCCTCTGGCAACCGGCGATCGGTCTGCTCATGGCTGGCGCTCTAATCAGCGGCATTGGCGGCTGGGTGGGTCGGCGCTGGCAAGACTGGCGATCGTCCCAGCAGCCGTAATCTCTCTTAAACCCCTCACCCCAACCCCTCTCCCCACGGGAGAGGGGCTAAGAGATGCTCGCGTTGGCTATACTCCCCCTCGCCCGTCCTGGGAGAGGGGGCCGGGGGGTGAGGGGCCACTAGCCCAAGTCGCGGGCGAGGCGGAAACCGGCGTGTTGGTAGAACTGGGGCCGGAACCAGTTGCGGTAGGTGGGGGCGGCCATGGCCCCATTGCTGATCCAAGAGCCGCCCATCATCATGAAGTGATCTTCGTCAAAGTAGAGATTGGCATGATCGGGATAAAAATCATGGGGTTCAAAGCCCGGTAGCGGGTTGAAGTGATCCCCCAGCCATTCCCAGACATTGCCGCGCAAATCATAGAGACCAGCGGCCCCCTTGGCCGTGGCGATGCTGCCGACCGTGGAGGGCGATCCATAGGTCAAATTGAGGTTATGGGCCTCTAAATCCCAGAATTCTGCCGATCGGCTGTCCGTCGCCCCCACCGCCCATGTCCACTCCGCTTCGGTTAAGAGCCGCACTCCCTCCCCTTTCCAGCGACAGAAGGCCATTGCCTCATAGTGGTTCACCTCCACCGGCCAACCCCAGGGCATTGCAATCACCTCAAACACCGTGCGGTAACCGTAGCGGGATTTTTGGGATTCTGCCGATCGCGACTCTACCCCAGCCTCCAAACCTTGGGGCACCCAAAACGCAGGGTAATCCCGATCGATCCCCTGAACCCACGCCCACCCCTTCGCACCCCAAAAAGCCGGATCCCGGTAGCCCCCCGCTTCCACAAAGGCCAGAAACTCCTGATTGCTGACGAGATAGGCACTGGCCGCAAAGGGCGCAACCTCCACTTGGCGATGGCCATATTCCATATCCCAGCCGTAGTAGGCATCGGTCCAGGGCTTGCCCAAGGTAACCCAGCCGCCTTCCAGTTCCCGCCAAGGGTTGGTTGGGGGGGCGGGCCGATCGGGGGCGTAGTGCCAGTCCTGGGGCCGCTGGAGTTGCTCCGGGGGGAGTTGGCGCAACAGCATCGAAGAAGTTTCCAAATGGACGCGGCTGTGATCCAGGGCCATCATCAAAGACCACAGGGGCGAGTCGGGGGTGATGGGGCCGTTGAGGGCTAGGCGATCGTAATCCAGGCGATCGATCACCGCCGCCACCACCTCCCGCACCGTCGCGCGATAGGCCCACACCTGCCCCAAGCTCGGCCACTGTAAGCCACCAATCACCGCCTCTAGCTCAGCGGGGGTGTCGGGGTCTACGCCAATGCCAAAAAGCTGCTCTAGGGCAGGATCGATCGGCTGGGCCAGCAACCCCGCTTGGTGCAACTTATTGACATAAAAACTAGGGCAGTGGCCCAAATAAAAGACTAGGGGATTGCGCAGGCGATCGGGCTGGGCATACCACGGCGCTTCCCCCACCACCGTTTGCAGCAGCCACTCCTCTAAGGCCCAGGTGTTCTGGAAATATTGGGCCAAAGTCGCCCGATCGCAGTAGTCCAACCGAGGGGGCGTGAGGGACGGCAGGGGCGAGGGGAAAGACTGCCCAGAAGAGGGACCGGGAGCCGTGGCAAGGGAAAGCGTCATGGTTATTTCAGGCAACTCAGCATTACGCAAAGGCGGGGAACATGGCCCCCAGGGACTCTATCACGCCTTGGCCTTGCTGATGAAGCAGCTACAGCCCGCTACCAGCCCGCTACCAGCCCATGGTGCCCGGACCGCCCTTAAAGGGGCCGACCACATCAGCCGTAATCCAGCCACCATAAAACTGCCCCTCCTGGGGAGTCACCTTTTCGCCCTCCACATAGCAGGCATCCATCGGACCCGCGTAGAAGGCAAAGTGATCCAACAGGGGCAAGAAGGAGGGCGTGGGGTCGATATATTGCCATGCTGCTTGCTCCAGCAGCCGATCGCCCACGCGCAAATTAAAGTAGCGACAGCGCCCCTTCCACTCACAGCGGGTTTGGTAGGGAGTCGCCTCAAAGTATTGGGCTTGGATATCCTCCGGCGGCAGGTAATAGGTGGGCGGGTGGCTGGTTTCCAAGACCCGCTTGCCATTGGTGGTGTCGGCGATCGTCACACCATTAAAAACCACCTGTAACCGCTTGGGAGTGGGTTGCCAGATGGCAGGGCGGGGATAGTCCCACACCGATTCCTGACCAGGGCCGGGGGGAAGGGGCTGGACGGGGGCCGATCGAAAAAACATAATTGCCTGTGCGTTATGCCTACTAAACCTCACGTTTAGGGTAACGGCATTGGGGCCAGCCAGGAAACCGGGCGCAGATCAGGAACCAAGCAATTAAGAATGCAGTTCAGCTTCGGCGCGGGTGCGGAGGGTCTCTTGGCTGTGGTGGGCGTGGTGGCGATCGGCGGCTGCGGCCTCGCGGGCTAGGGCTTCCGTGGGGTCGGCGTTGGGAGCTTGTTCTACCTCCGCTTCAGCCCGGTTCAGCAGGGACTCGGCGCGGTGCTGATCGTGGTGGTGCTGCTGGGTCAAATGCTCGCGGGCCTGGGCTTCTAGCTGGGCTTCCGTTGCCGAATCAGTATGGTGAACTTCCGCTTCCGATCGGCCTAACAAATTCTCTTTAACATGCTCCCCATGGTGGCGTTCTTTGGCGAGGAGTTCTCTGGCCTTAGATTCAGTGTTCATAACGATAGCCTCCTAAAGTTCTGTATCCCACTATACTTTTTTGTGGAAGAAACTTTGAAACCTCGCAATGGTTCTTTACGGGAGCCGAGGGGAAAAGACATCGAACTGGATGAACCTGGCATAATAAGACCTTGGCTTAGTTCACCCCACGGGCTAAGTCCCGATCGAGATCCTGTTCAACCTACGGTGAACGCAGCAATGTTGGCACTTGTTCCGCTTCTGCTCTTGACCCTTCTCAGCGTCAGTTTAGGATTGATCCAGCTCCTATTCCAACTGCTCGATGGACTGCAATTAGCCCTATCGCCGATTGTTGAGATGCTGATGCTGGGCCTAAGCCTAACCTTTGGGTTTTGGTGCTTTGGAGACTCTTAG
>JBMTWK010000146.1:0-7392 GCA_049452395.1 Prochlorothrix sp.
CAGCAGCGACTAGGCTTTCAATGCCATACCAGAGAATCGGTTTATTGGCCACGGGTACCAACTGTTTTGCGCCAGTATAGGTTAGGGGGCGCAAGCGGGTTCCTTTACCACCGGAGAGAATGAGTCCTTTCATGGGCAGTCCTTTGAGGGGCAGTCTTGCAGTACAGGGCTAAAGTCAAGCCTGAATCAGATCGAGGATAAAGCTAAACAGGAAGAAAAACCAACGGACTTCAAGGAAACAAAGGTGCATCCTTCAAGCTCAAGCCTGCGGCATCTTTCTGGGACAGAATCGGTTCAATTCCCGCCGGTAAGGGCCACTCAACCCCGATCGCAGGATCATCCCAGCGTAGGGTGCGCTCATGCTGAGGTGCGTAATAATCCGTAACTTTATACAGAAAATCAGCGGATTCTGAAAGCACTACAAAACCATGGGCAAAACCAGGGGGAACCCAGAGTTGATAATTGTTCTCAGCACTCAGGATTTCCCCCACCCACTGACCAAAGGTCGGAGAAGACTGGCGTAAATCAACGGCCACATCAAAAACCTCGCCCGCAATAACCCGCACTAGTTTTCCCTGGGTTTGTTCAATTTGGTAGTGCAAGCCCCGGAGGATGTGTTGGGCCGATCGGGAGTGATTATCCTGGACGAAGTGAACCTTTTGGCCCGTTTTCTCCATAAACTCCTGTTCATTAAAGCTTTCGTAAATAAAACCCCGGTGATCCCCAAACACTTTGGGCACCAAGACATAGACATCAGCAAGGGGAGTGGGTTTAACGTCCATGGGTAGGGGGGAATTCGACGAGACGGGTCAGCCTTAGAATAGCAAGGGATGTGACCTGCAAGGCAATGCCTGGGTGCAGAAGCGGTTGAATTTTAGCCCCAACACAACCCATCCAGCCCGATCGGGACTGATCTAGAGACCAGAACATCTGAAAAGGCTAGGATAGATGGGTTACGCTGATGTTAGAGATCGCAACGATAAGGGAAATCGCAACGCTAGAACGCCTAGGGCCGATCGACCCACGGATTACCCCCAATCAACCCAACTCACTGCCCCCCAATCTCACCCCAGTTGCCCCCTAGGGGCCACACTGTATGATTCCACTCCAGTTAACCCTACGCAATTTCCTGAGCTATCAGCAGGCCAATTTAGACCTGCGGGGATTGCACACGGCTTGTATTTGTGGGGCCAATGGGGCGGGGAAGTCATCGTTACTGGAGTCCATTACTTGGGTGCTGTGGGGGCAGAGTCGGGCAGTGACCGAGGAGGATGTCATCCATGGACGGGAGCAGGAGGCACAGGTTGATTTTATTTTTGAAAGCCAGGGCCAGATTTATCGGGTATTCCGCAGTCGGCAGCGCCAACAGAGTACAGTTTTAGAGTTTCAGGTGGCCCAGGGGGGTGTGGCTGCGGATCTGAATTACCAGTTTCGGAGCCTAACGGAGCGTGGGGTACGGGCGACGCAGCAGCGCATTAATGAAACCTTAAAGCTAGACTATGAGACCTTTATTAACTCTGCTTATTTACGCCAAGGGCGGGCCGATGAATTTATGCTCAAACGACCCAGTGAGCGCAAGCAAATCTTGGCAGATTTGTTGAAGTTGCAGGATTATGATGATTTAGCCGATCGGGCTAAGGAAAAAGCCAGGGACTATAAGGCTCAGGCAACGGTATTAGAGCAAAGTTTGAGGCTTCTAGAGGAGCAATTGGGAACGGCGGGAACTTTAGCGGAGGACTGTGCGGCTCTAGAGGCGAGTTTGGCCGCACTTCAGCAGGATCAGGACCACGATCGCGCCCAACTGCACCAGCTTCAACAGCAACAGCAACAACAGCAGGAGTGGACCAAAACCCTCCAGTGGTACCAGCAGCAGGCCCAGCAACTAAGTCAGATCTTGGCCCAAATTGGCCAGGATTTCAGCCTTGCCCAGCAGCAAGAACAGTCTTTAAGGGCAATTTTGCAGCAAATTACGGAAATTCAGCAGGGCTATAGGCAATGGCAGGATCTTCAGGCCCAGGAGGAGCTGTGGAACCAGAAGGCGCAAACTTACCAGCACCTCAGCCAGCAGATGCAAGCCCTACGGCAGCAGTATCGAGACCAAGAACAGCAGCTTCAGCACCAACAGGAGCGTCTACAGCAGCAGCAAGAGCAAATGGTGCAGCAGCAAGGGAGTTTACAGCAGATTTTACAGAAACGGGAGGATATTGCGGCGGCGGTGCAACAGCTTAGTGCGGCCCGCGATCGGCTCCAGCAACTGGACCAACTCCAAGCCCAAGTCACCCCCCTGCTTCAGCGCCAAACCCAGGTCCAACTCCAACTGCAAGCCAGCCGCAGTCGCCTCAGTACTCGCCTAGAGCAAGTTAATAGCCAAATTCAAGAACTGAGCCAGCAACAGGCCAAATTTCCCCAGCTTCAGCGGGAGTTTGAGGAAATTCAGGCGCGGGTGAGTTACCTGGAACAGCGGCAACAGTATCTAGAGCAGGTGAAAGAGAAGGGGCTAGAGCGACGATCGTTCCAGGAGCGGCTCCAGGCCCACCAGCGCGACTACGAAACCCAACTGGAGGAGTTGGATCAAAAAATGGAGCAGTTGCAGGAGCCGGGAATGCCCTGCCCGCTGTGTAATCGGCCCTTGGACGATCGCCACTGGGAGATTGTTCAACAGCAGCACCAACGCGATCGCCAGGAAATTCTCGACCTCATCTATGTGGTCAAGGATCAGCAGTCCGTGTCCGATCGCGAGATCCAAGTCCTGCGCCAAGAATATCGAGAGGTCGAGCAAGAGGTGCGGGACTATCACCCCTGTTTAGAGCGGCGGGGCCAACTTCAGCAGCAGTTGGAAACAGGGCAAAGCTGGGAGACGCAATTACAGAGCCTACGGACTGAGGCCGAGAATCTTGGCCAAATTCTTGAGCAAGAAGCCTTTGAACCCGAACTGCAACAGGAATTACAGCAGTTAAGCACCACCTTGGCGACCTTGGCCTATGACGATCGCACCCATGCCCTCACGCGCGGAGAAGTAGAGCGCTGGCGCTGGGGGGAAATTCGGCAGGCGGAAATCCAAAGTGCAGAGCGACAGTATCAGCAGATTGAGGCCCAAAAGCCCCAAATTGCAGCACAGTTAGAGCAAGTTAACCAGGAACTGCTGCAACTGGGCCACGGTGCCCTCTGGCAAGAGATTCAGCACCTCGATCGCCAGCTTCAGGGCTTGGACTACGACCTCGATCGCCATACCCAACTGCGGCGATCGCTGCGGGAAAGCCAAACCTGGGCCGTGCGTTACCAAGAACTGACCCAAGCCCAGCACAACTATCCCCAGGTTCAGGCCCGGATTGACTCCCTAACTCAACAGCGCCAAGGTCACCAAGAAGAGTACACCGCTTTGAATGAGCGCATCCAAGCCCTCCAAGCCCAAATTGCAGCAGCACCAGATTTAATGCCCCTAATTGAGCAATTTCAGCAGCAGATCGAGGCCCGTCGCCAACAGCGGGATCAACAGTTTGCGGCCCTAGGGCGCGTTCAGCAGCAGCAACGGCAACTGGAAACCCTCGATCGCCAAAGCCAGCAACAACGCCAGCAATTGGCCAACTGTCGCCATCAACAGCGGGTTCACCAGGAATTAGCCCATGCCTTTGGCAAAAATGGCATTCAGGCGCTGTTAATCGAGAATTTGCTGCCGCAACTGGAAAGCGAAGCCAATCAGATCCTCTCGCGCCTTAGTGCTAACCAACTCCATGTGCAATTCATTACCCAGCGGGCTAAACGCAGTCGTCGCAGTGGCCCCGATCGCGGCGGGGATAAGCTGATTGATACCCTCGATATCTGCATTGCCGATGTGCGGGGAACTCGTCCCTACGAGACCTATTCGGGCGGAGAGGCGTTTCGGGTCAATTTTGCAATTCGGCTGGCCTTAGCGCGGCTGTTGGCCCAACGATCGGGGGCGGCCCTCCAGTTACTGATTGTCGATGAGGGCTTTGGCACCCAGGATACAGAAGGCTGCGATCGCCTGATTGCGGCCATTAATGCGATCGCCAGCGATTTTGCCTGTATTCTGACCATTACCCACATGTCTCAGTTTAAGGAAGCCTTCCAAACCCGCATTGAAGTCACCAAAACCAGCCAAGGATCGCAGTTAACCCTCACAGCTTAGTCCAGCAAGGCAAAAAGCCCCTTCCCCTGTTGAGTGCGGGCATCTTGCCCGCAAAATCCGCAAGACCTTACACAAGACGCGAGACGCTCACACAACGGTCTAGATACCCAACCTACACCGGGGTCTACTTGGCTGGATTCTATTGCAATATCTTTAAGCCCTGAAGCATTGCTAGCGCTTCCCTGTATCCTAAAAAGCACCTGTACGGGGTTGGCCCCCATGCCGCTAGCCCCCCATCTCCCGTCTTGCCCTTACTGCCGCCCTTGCCATGAACCTACTACAGGATGCCTTCATTTCCTACGGTCGCGCCGACAGCAAAGCCTTTGCTAAGAACCTTTACGATCATTTCACCGCAAAGGGTTACAAAATCTGGTTTGACTTTGAAGACATTCCCCTAGGGGTGGACTACCAAAAGCAAATTAACGACGGCATCGCCAAAGCCGACAACTTCATCTACATTATTTCGCCCCACGCCGTCAACTCGCCCTACTGCGCCCTAGAAGTCGAATTAGCCCTAAAATGCAACAAACGCATTATTCCCGTCCTGCATGTGGAGGAAATCGATCGGGAAACCTGGCAAGAGCGCAACCCCCAAGGCAGCGATGCTGACTGGGAAGCCTACCGACTGGCAGGTAAGCACACCAGTTTTGCTAATTTAGATCCTGCCCTGAGCAAGATTAACTGGGTCTATGCCCGTGCAGGAGACAGTCTAGAGTCGGCCTACGCCGGACTTGAGGCCATTATCGAGCGGCAGCGGGACTATGTGCGGCAGCATACCCAAATTTTTGCCCAGGCGACCCTCTGGGAAACTCACCAAAAGCAGGACAGCGATCTACTGGCGGGGGAAACCCTAGCCGCTGCCCAGAATTGGCTCCAAACCCGCTTTAAAACGGAGCAAGCCCCCTGTAGTCCCACAGATTTACACTGTGAGTATATTTGCACCAGCCTACTCCAGGCCAACAACGGCGCAACACGGGTCTTTCTGTCCCATTCTGAGCAAGATATCAACATTACCGAAAAGATTCGCCTCTGTTTAATGCGGGAGGGAATGCCCGTCTGGACGAATCGCACCAATATCCGCACAGGGGCAGATTTTCAGCAGGAAATCAACCGAGGCATTGAACGGGCTGATACCCTGGTGTATTTGATTTCGCCCCATTCCGTCGCCTCCCCCTACTGTCAACAGGAGGTGGCCTATGCCCGCCAGTTGAACAAACGCCTCATTCCCCTTTTGATTGCCGAGATGCCGTTAGAGGACATTCCGGCGGATCAACGATCGCTCCAATTTATTAACTTCAAAGGCTTTGCTAGCATCACAACACCCAGCACCTCCACCGCGCTTCAGTCGCTGTTGCAACTGCTCAAGCGTCACCAAAACTACGATCAATGGCATCGGGCCTTATTAGTGCGTGCTTTGACATGGGATCGGCAGGAGCGACCCAAGAGCCAACTCCTACGGGCCGATCAATTGGCCGTGGCGGAGCGGTTTCTTAAGCTCTATGCCCAGCAGGCCCAAAGTGAGGAACCGGAACTTCATCCCCTCATCCTGAGCCAGGAAGACTATATCGCCGAAAGTCGGGAAAAGAATAAGTTTTTTGATGCCTTTATTTCCTACGGGCGGGCCGATAGTAAGGCGTTTGCGACGGCCCTCCACGATCGCCTCACCGCTGCGGGGTATCGGATTTGGTTTGATCAAAATGATATTCCCCTGGGGGTCGATTTCCAGGAGCAAATTGATGACGGTTTAGAAAAGGCCGATAACTTCATTTTTATCATTGCACCCCACTCCGTGAACTCGCCCTATTGTGGCAAGGAAGTGGACTTGGCCGCGCGGCGCAATAAGCGCATTATTCCCCTACTCCATGTCGAGGAAATTAGTCAGGAAACCTGGCAGGAACGAAACCCCCAAGGCACGATCGCCGACTGGGAAGCCTATCGCGCAGCGGGCAAACAGTCCTGTTTCCCCAATATGCCTGCGGTCATTGGTCGGGTGAACTGGATTTACTGCCGCGAAGGGGTGGATGATGCGGAGCAGTCCTTTGCGGGGCTGACGGAACTGTTGGAGCGCGATCGGGAGTATGTCCATGAACATACAGAGATTTTGGCGCGGGCACTGGAATGGAACCGCAATCAACGCCAAATTCGCTATTTATTGGTTGGGGATGAGCGTAAGGCAGCGGAAGAGTGGCTACAAACCCGTTTCCGCGATCGCCAAGCCCCCTGTCAGCCCACCGATCTCCACTGTGAGTATATTTGCGAAAGCATTAAGAATGCCAACGGTTTTATGACCCAGGCGTTTATTGTCCATGCAGAGGCCGATCAGGACATGGCGGAAAAGGTGCGCCGGAGCTTGATTCGTCGGGGCATTACGGTGTGGCGCAGTGCGACGGATGTTCAGCAGGGGGTTGATTTTCAAGAAACGATCGATCGTGGCGTTGAAGAAACCGATAACCTCATTGTTTTGGTTTCCCCCAATGCCGTAGCTTCACCCAATTGTCACTATGAATTAGGCTACGGCCACGGCTTCAAAAAGCGCATTATTCCCATTCTCATCGCCCCGACGGATTTCACCTATATCCCAGCCGATATCCGCAGCCTTCAGTTTATTGACATGACCCAGGAGGAGGGGGAGGAATCCTACGACAAAGCGATCAATAAACTGCTGCAAACACTGCAAAACGATGCACCCTATCACCAACAGCATAAACTGCTGCTGACCCAAGCCCTGAAGTGGGAACGGCAAAAGTGCAATCCCAGTATTTTACTGCGGGGCAACGCCCTCAAGCAGGTCGAAAGCTGGTATCAGGTGGCCAAAACCCACGCCTTCCATAGTCTGGTGGCGATCCAGCAGGAATTTCTCGATGAAAGTCGGCGACAGCCCCCCAACCAAACCTTTAATGTCTTTATTTCCTATTCCCGATCGGATGGGGACTTTGCCCGCAAGCTCAATGAAAACCTCCAGATTCAGGGGATGATCACCTGGTTTGACCAGGAAAATATCGACATCGGCACGGATTTCCAGCGGGAGATCTATAAGGGCATTGAAAACTCCGAGAACTTTCTGTTTATCATTTCGCCCAATTCCGTGCTGTCCCCCTATGCCAAAGGGGAAATTGAGTATGCCGCCAAGCTCAACAAGCGCTTTGTGGTGATTCTCTACCGTGAGGTGCCCCCCTCTTCGCTGCACCCCGTCATTGCCAATGTCCAGTGGATTGACTTCCGCCGTCGGGGGGGAGACTTCCTGT
>JBMTWK010000147.1:0-7388 GCA_049452395.1 Prochlorothrix sp.
CTTTCTTGTATCCCGTAGCCAATACCAAACCTGCCATGTGAAGTTAGAAGGGGATAACCAACCCTTGGGGGCGATCCATGTGCAGGGTCAAAACTACGGCTTTTTACGGAAGGTGGAGGATGCAACCCAAGCATTCCGCCTTTTGCTCAAACTCAACGCCCAGGATACTGCCGTTACCCTCACCCAAAGCGCGGTTGGATATATGGTCTGGACCCTGGAACCCAACTCAACCCCCACCAAACCCCTCCCCCCTAGATCTCCCCTGCAAACTGAACCCAAGCCGTTTTATCTCTTTGAAGCAGAGCGGGAAGACTTTTGCCAAATTCGTGTTCCCGATCTGGAGCAGGAACTGGTGGCCGCTACGGTGATGGGCCAGTACTACAGCATTTTTAAGGTGGAGGAAGAAGCCGACAAAGCCCTCGAAATTGTCGGGCGACTCACCCAGCAGGGGGACGAAATTACGGTGGCCATGACCCGAAAAGGCTATGCCATTTGTGTGTTAGAGCCGGAAGCGATCTTCCAAGGCTAAGGGGACGGGGATGGGTACCCCTGCGGACTAAGGTGATGGGTTTCCCGTTGCTAGCGCCGTTGCTAGCGCCGTTGCTACTGCTGTTCTTGCTGTCCCCCCGTTCCCGTCTGGGAGACCTGCTCAAATAAACGGTGCCGCCATTGGGCATCGGCCTTGCGATCGGTGCGGACTTCCAGCAGGCGAATCCCGGTTGCTGGGAGGGCTTGCAGCAGCGGGGGAAGATCGGCCCACTGGGTAATGGCGTGGTACTCAACGCCGTAGGTTTGGCAGAGCTGGCTAAAGTCTAGGGATTGGGGCGTGGCAAAGTAGGACTCAAAGGGTGGCTCATAGGCGGCAAGGGGCAATAGCTCAAAAATGCCGCCCCCCTGGTTATTGATCAAAATAATGGTGAGGTGGCCTTGGAACTGGGGCCGCAGCAAAAAGCCGTTGGTGTCGTGCAGTAAGGCCAAGTCGCCCGTTACGAGAACTGTCCCTTGGGCTTCGCCATGGCCTACCCCCAGGGCCGTCGAGAGGAGGCCATCAATGCCGTTGGCTCCCCGGTTAAAGAAGATGGAAAAGCGGCGATGGTGGGGCAAGCAGAACCATTCCCAGTCGCGAACGGGTGTACTATTTGCAATCATCACTGTGGTGTCTGGTGGCAGCCAGTGGGCTAGGTTCCAGGCCAGTTTGGGTTCGCTGAGGTGGTGGACGGTTGCTAGGGCATGGGTTAGGGTGCCCCGCATTCGGCGCTCTGCATTGAGCCAGCAGCTTTGGGCGGCTTCCACTTGGGGCGAGGGCATGGGGGCATGGCGCATGGCCCGCTGAAAGACCCAATCTTGAAACACCTCTAGGTTGCACCGCACGGACAGTACTGGTCCATGGAGGGGGTCCAAGTTTTCGGCACTGGGATCGACAACCCAGCGTTGGGGCTGGGTCCGCGCGAGCCACTGGCGCAGTTCCTTGCTGGTGGGCAGTTCGCCAATTTGAATGACCTGGCGGGTTGTCAGTTGCTCTGCGCGCTGGGGGTTGCGCAGAATCAGGTCGTAGGTGGTGATGAGGGCTTCGGGGGCAAGGTCGCTGTGGCGCAGGGGGTTGAGGACATCGGCCAGGACGGGCCATTGCAGGGCTTTGGCTAGGGTGGCCACGGTGGCGCAAAAGCTTTTGGTGTCTTGGGTTTGCACCGGTCCCACGATGATTAAGCCCGGTTCTTGGAATTGGGGGGACTGGAGCAGGGGCAGGGGAGGGGTGGCGGCGGTGCCCCAGGACAGGGAGGCTAGGGGACTGGGGATGGGGGTGGGCTGGAGCAGGTGGGCAAAAAAGGTGGGGCTGGGGAAGGTTTCGGCGAGGGTTTGGAGGGTGGGATCGGGCTGGGGGTGGAGGGGATCGCGAAAGGGACAGTTGAGATGGACGGGGCCAGCTTGGGGAAATTGGCTGCGTTCCCAGGCGTGGATTAGGGTTTGCCGGAGGTATTGGAGCTGGAGGAGGTCTGTGCTGGGGAGATCCAGGGTGGTGTCCCAGGTGGCATAGGACCCAAAGAGGCGGGTTTGGTCGATCGCTTGGCCTGCGTGGCACTGGCGCAGTTCTGGGGGCCGATCGGCGGTGAAGATTAGCAGCGGTACGCCGCTTTCCCGTGCTTCAATGACGGCGGGATAGAAGTTTGCGCCTGCCGTTCCTGAGGTGCAGACGAGGGCGACCGGTTGTCCCGATCGCCGTGCCCGTCCCAATGCAAAAAAGGCTGCCGATCGCTCATCTAAAATCGACACGCAGTCTAGTTCCGAATGCTGACTAAAGGCAAAGGCGAGGGGGGCCGATCGTGAACCGGGACAAATCACCACGGTGGTCAAACCCAGGTGTTGCAAGGTTTGGACCAATAGGGAAGTCCAAAGCGTGTTACAGTTGCGGAAGTCTAATGGCATATGGGAACAGGAGGATTAGCGTTGGAAACCTCGGAGAACACCCCCCGGAATAACGCCAAGCCGGACACCCCCCAGCAGCATCACGGGGATCCGAGTCAAGACCATCAATTCCAGGCCGAAGCGGCTCTCCGCCAGTCAAACCCTGACCCAGCTCCAGAGAACCCGGTCAAGCCCTCCTTTTGGCAAGCCCAACAAGAGAATATTGTCATGTTAGGGGTCGCCTTGGCACTGGCAGTTGTGATTCGGCTCTTTGTGGCGGAGCCGCGCTTCATTCCGTCTAACTCGATGGTGCCGACTCTGTTCATTGGCGATCGCCTAGTTGTGGAGAAGGTGTCTTACCACTTTCACCCCCCCCAACCGGGTGATATTGTCGTTTTCCAGCCGCCGACGCTCTTGCAACGCCAGGGCTATGGCAAAGACCAAGCCTTTATTAAACGGGTGATTGCCACACCGGGGGATGTGGTGACGGTGGCCCAGGGCCAGGTCTACGTCAACCAAGAACCCCTGACGGAACCCTATATTCTGGAGCCGCCCCACTATAACTGGGGGCCGTATCAGGTGCCCGATCGCACTGTGTTGGTGTTTGGGGATAACCGCAACGATAGTAATGACTCCCATGTTTGGGGCTTTTTACCCCAGCGCAACATCATTGGGCGGGCTTGGGTGCGCTTTTGGCCCCGCGATCGCTGGGGGTTTTTATCCTAGAGGATCTTGTAGGGGATCTTGCTCAACCGAGGAGAATCCCCCCGGATGCATCCCACTTTAGAAAAATCTCGGTCGGGGTCGTGCCCCCGTGGCTCCTCTCTTGGGACCAAAATCGGGGCAACCACGGGCGGTTTGGGACCAAAACCGGGGCAACTACGGGGGGATTGCCCCTACCCCATCGGTTAACTCATCACAGTGGGATGCTCCCATCCCCCCTAACTCTCCTTTCTTCAAGGGGGGGACAAGGGATTTTTGCCTTGAGGGTGGGAAATCCATCCAGGTGAGGGGGTTGCAAGGGGAACGAGTTCCCGTTTAACTTTGGTTTTAGATTTGTTTTTAGCGTTGTTGATCCCTAGTCAATAGACTCGTTCCCTATGCCTTCTGCTGCTCCCACCCTTACTCCCCAGCGTTCCACCAGCACCACCCGCAAGCCTTATCCCAACTATAAGGTGATTGTGCTGAACGATGACTTCAATACCTTCCAGCATGTGGCCCAATGCCTGATGAAATACATTCCCGGTATGGGCCATGACCAAGCCTGGGAACTGACCCACCAGGTTCATAACGAAGGCCAAGCGATCGTCTGGAGCGGTCCCCAAGAACAGGCGGAACTCTATCACCAACAACTGGGGCGGGCGGGCCTAACCATGGCTCCCCTAGAATCCGCCTAATGGCAGCAGACGCGACCAAAGGTCGCCTGGTGCTAACCCACTCGACCTATCTGCCCGGTTTAGTGGATATTCTTAAGCGGCTGGTGTTGTCCCCCGGTATCCAAACGGTGACCCCTGCCGTCATTGGCCGTGCCCGCAGCCATGCCCCCCACTTCAAGCTGCGGGTTTCTGTGCCGACCCGGGGTGGCTATAAGCTCATTGCCCGCCATGGCAAAAGTTTTCAAGAAGTGTTTGTGATTACGGAGCTGAGCCAAGTGGACTTGGAGCAGGCGATCGCGGCGGCGATCGGCTAGTCCAGCCGGTTGGAAATTCCCATCCCCTTTCCAGTGCGGGCATCTTGCCCGCGTCGTGAGCGAGACGCTCCCACGGATGGGTGTAAAACTAATGCCTTGGTCTACTTAGGATCCGGGGCTGAATCACCCAAAAAAAACCGACCTAGGCGGGCTAGATCGGCTGAGCGTATAGTTCACAGTTTTGGTAACAGTTGCAAGGAAGGAGCAGAAAAGGGAAAAGCGGACCCTAGGCGAGTAAGGTTTGGCCCAGCATCGGGAGCTGTTGGCCAGTCCGGATACCGCGATAGGTTAAGGGCATGGAGGCTGGAAATTCCTGGCTGGGGGCGTGGCTGTATTCAATGCCCCGATAGACACGACTGACAGCGACGGGTGCAGCGTGAGCAGTAGAAGGCGTGTAGGGTTGGCCGCGATACATAAAAGCCATATTCTCAAAAGTCTCAGGGTAGGGTTGGGACTAGACCCAGGAGGTTTCTTCTGAACCGGAGACCGGGAGAAGGTTGGGTCCGAGTTGCATTGCCTTGTTTCGATGTCTTTATAATCCCGTATTTTCCGCAGCCGCACAGTGAGTTCCATCAAAAAAACCGGTGATCCTACGGGCGATCGCCCGTGATCGTCACTTCCCCTTGTAAGGGAAATCACAGGAGAGGCTGGATCTGGCCCCAAGGCTGACCTGGGCTAACCCGTTCTCCCGCAAGGGCGAGGGCAAGACGGGGAGAGACCCTGTTAGGATTGAGCTATTTATGGTCCCCTGGACCCTGTGACGATCGCCCTCCTCCTTTGAACATCGCTATGGTTCTCTTTCGCATTGATCCCAACTGGCAACTGCCCGAACGGGCCGCTACTTCAGAATCTGCCTTTTTGAATCGCCGTCAATTCCTGCGGGCGATCGGCGCTGCGGGCCTGACCATTGCAGCCGCTCCCCTCTTGGGTTGCCAAGCCACGGCCAAAGCCCCTGGGGTTGCCGCAACCCTAGAGGAAAGCCTCGACTTGCCCCCGGTGCGCGGCTTTAATACCAATCCCAACTTTACGGAAGCGGGCCTCGATCGTCCCCTGACCGATCGCCTCCTTGCCGGTCAGTACAACAACTTTTATGAGTACGGCGGCACCAAGTCGATTTGGCCCAAGGCCCAGAATTTGGTCACCAATCCCTGGACCCTAACCGTGGGCGGCTTGGCTAAAAATCCCGCCATTTACGACCAGGATGAATTAATCCGCAAATTTCCCCTAGAAGAGCGCATTTACCGCTTCCGCTGCGTTGAAGCTTGGTCAATGGCCGTTCCTTGGCTGGGTTTCCCCATGCGCTTGATCCTAGAAGCCGCCGAACCCCTGCCCGAAGCAAAATATGTGCGCTTTGTCTCCTACTACGACCCAGAAGTGACCCCCGGCCCCAATGTGTTCTCTGGCTTCTATCCTTGGCCCTATACCGAGGCGCTGCGCTTGGATGAAATGGCCAATGATCTTGCCTTTTTTGCGGTGGGGATCTATGGGCGGGTTTTGCCGAAGCAGCATGGGGCACCGATCCGGGCGGTGATTCCGTGGAAATATGGCTTTAAGGGGGCCAAGTCGATCGTCAAAATTGAATTTACGGCGGAGCAACCCCCCACTTTTTGGAATACGGTCCAGGCCAATGAGTATGGCTTTGAGTCCAATGTGGATCCCAAGGTGCCTCACCCCCGCTGGTCCCAGTCCCGCGAACGCTTTATCGGTACGGGGCCAGATTTAAGCTGGGAAATGCGGGAAACCTTGCCCTACAACGGCTATGGCGAATATGTGGCCAGTTTGTACAGCTAGCCCTTGGCGATCGGCGCGAGGCAAACCCATTGACCCGGTAGGGGCGGTGCCCCCGTGCCCGCCTTGTATTGCCCCCGTGCCCGCCCTGTATTGCCCCCGTACCCGCCCTGTGTTGCCGTGTCGGGGTTTAGACTGCGAGATCTTCCGTGAGGGATTGGACGATCGGCCCCAGATTTAACCCAGCGGGAAAGGCTCCATCCCGTT
This sequence comes from Prochlorothrix sp., assembly GCA_049452395.1. Classification (GTDB taxonomy): domain Bacteria; phylum Cyanobacteriota; class Cyanobacteriia; order Prochlorotrichales; family Prochlorotrichaceae; genus Prochlorothrix. The sequence continues at coordinate 6,089 of JBMTWK010000147.1, forward strand.
TGATCTGTTTCACCTGCTCAGGGCTGAGGGGAAAGCCCAGCCGATGGGCCAAGGCCACGACAATATCCCCCCGATCGATCACCCCCGCCACTGCCCCCGCCGGAGACAGCACCGTCACAAACCCCAGCCCTTGGCTCTCCAAAACCTGAATCACCGCCGCGATCGAGGCCGCTTCGGTCACCGTGGCCACCTCCGTTAAAGGCCGCACCACCTCCGCCACGGTCAGCCGCTCCCACAAACTCCGCTCGACCCACCGCACTCGCTCCACATCAACCAAGCCCTGGTAACGCCCCTCCGCAGCCGCATAGTAGGCCACCGGCTGCACTGCCGACTGGAAGCGATCGCCGCCCAGCACATAGGTTTCGATAAACTGCCCCAAACTGAGGGAGCCATTGACCACCCGCAGCGATCGGGTCAGCACCTGCCCCGCCGATAGGTCCAACAGGGCCTCTTGCAGCGTGGTGAGGCGATCGTATTGACTGGCGTTCTGGATGGCAAACCAGCCCAGCACCATCATCCACAGCCCCCCGCCCTCCTGGAGCCAGAACAGAGTAGAGAGGCCAAACAAAACCGCAAACCAGCCCAGGGCTTTGCCCATCCGTGCCGCCCAGTGAACCCCCTGAAAGCGGCTATCGGTGAGCTTCCAAACCGCAGACTTGAGAATTTGGCCACCATCCAGCGGCAGGCCCGGAATCAAATTAAACAGTCCCAAAACCAAGTTAATCTGGGCAACCTGCTCCAGCATCACCGCTGGGGGGCTGTGGGTGGGCAGTTCCAGTTGGCAGAGGTGGAGCAGGCAAAAGAGCGCGAGGCTGACGAGGGGACCGGCGATCGCCACTTGGAAGGCTTCACCGGGGGTTTTGGACTCGCGATCGAGGGCGGCCATGCCCCCAAACAGAAACAGCGTAATGGAGTTAACGTGAATGCCCTGGGAACGGGCCACCAAACTATGGCCCAACTCATGGAGCAAGACCGACCCAAACAGCAGCAATGCGGTGATTAACCCTGCTGTCCAAGCCAAAACTCCCCCCCAGTCCGTATACTCCAACTGCCAGTCCCAACCTTTGGCAAAGGCAATCAGCGCGACGATAACAAACCAAGAGGGGTCAATAAAGAGGGGAATGCCGAGAAGAGAACCAATGCGCCAACCAGATTGCATGGGAAGTTTGGAGTTAACACTGCTTCTTCACCATAGCGAACCCAGGCTCTAAACCGACAAATCCGTTATCTTGTTTAACTTAGCGTTTCAGTTTTCAACAGAACCTGTCCCCAAACACTGTAGCGCTTGGGTTCTTCCAAC
>JBMTWK010000148.1:0-7368 GCA_049452395.1 Prochlorothrix sp.
CTACTCCCGCTACTCCCGCTACTCCCGCTACTCCCGCTACTCCCGCTACTCCCGCCACTGCCTTGGCTCTCGTCACCGCCTTGGCTCACGGGACTCACGGGCCGCATCACCACCTCAATCCGCATCTGCTCCAAAGCCGTTGCCACCTCCTCTGCCCGCTCTACGGTCACCCCTCGCCCCAGTACGCCCCACCGCGCTCCGCCGTTCACCGCCGCCAACAATGGCCCCGTCATCGCTACGGACTCCCCCACCGTTAGGTCTGCCACTTCCAAAAAGGGCACCACTAGCTCTAGGTTTTCTGCAACCTCTAGGGGCGTTTGCGCTTGATTAATGGCAGGATCTGCCACTTGGACCAAGAGATCGGTCTCATAAATGAGTCTTGCTCCGGATTGAACCGAGAGGGTGACCCGATCGGGTAACAGTTGGGCATTGAATAAACGCCCGATGATGGGCTGATCTAGCCCTAGCAACTGCTGGACGGGTGCACTGGTGGCTGCAACTTTGTAGCCGATCGGGGATCCCAAGATGGGCGTGAGGGCGGCGATGGTTTGGGCTTGCTGGCAGTAGGCGGCGGTGAGGTTGGAGAGGGCGGCGATCGTCGCTGCGCTGGGAACAAAGGCTTCCCCGGTGGTGTAGTTGTGGGCGAAGGATGTGGCGAAGGTTTGGGCCAAGTCCGGGTCAAGGGCGGTTGGGCAGGGGGAGGGGCGATCGCCGGGGGAGTCAAGGGTTATGGCTTCGAGCGCAGAGGCGGGGGCAGCGGGGGGAAGGGTGAGGCGGGGCCGATCGGGGGCTGGGGGCAAAGGAGAGGCGGGATCGATCGCGGCCTCTAGGTCCAGCAGGGACTGACAGGCGGGTGAAGTGCAGGTGCGGGCTTGGGCCAGGGTGGGCCGGGGTTGGAGGGCGAGGGCGAGGGGCGATCGCAGGGGGTTGGGGACTGGGAAATGGGGCAGGTGGCTCATGGGGTGGGGCGATTGTTAGGGTTCAGAATTGGGGGTTTTGGGGTTTTCTTGGGCTTCTAGCCAGGTTAAGAGGTCTTCCCGCTGCTCAAACTCTAGTAATGCTTCTCCTAGATCTTCTAACTGCAATAGGGACAGTTTTTCTAGCCGTAGCTCCAACTCCCGCGACAGGATCTGGCTTGGCTCGACCCCCATGGTCCCTGGCTCGACCAACCCCAGCCGCCGCCGCAACATCCGCAGCACGAGCTTCAGCGCTTCCTCGGTCCGTCCTTGGCTTAGCCCTTGGCTGAGTCCTTGGCTGAGTCCTTCGCTGAGTCCTTCGCTCAACCCCTCTTGGCGGCCTTCCTGACGACCCTCGGCCAAAATCGCTTGATACACTGAGGATTCCCGCATGATGTCTCTCCTAAGAATCGTGCCAACGAGATCTGCATTTAATAATAGCCCAGCCAAAATGGTTGTAGAAGCCCGCAAATTCTGCTCTATGGCTTCCTCTAGGGGGAGTTCCCGCAGTTGTTGGGCGACCTGCTGAAGGGTGGCCGATCGATCGGTGCAACGGGACAAAACTGCAAAGGGCAATAGCCCCGGCGCGGTTAAAAATTGTGCTGTGGGCTGCTCCCAGAGGCGGATGACCCGGAAGCGGTAGGATAGGTTTTCTAGGGTAAACCAGTCTTGGTGGACTAAGGGAGATTGGGAGGGGCGTAGATAAATGACAATTTGCTGCATGGCTTTGTCAGGATAGCGCCGATGGCCCCGCACGCGATAATCCAGCATTCTAATGTTATAGCGCTAGGGGTCTAGGGCGGGTCTAGGGCTGCAAGTAGGGTGTTGGGATGATGCTGGGGAGCCACTGATTATAATGGTGAAGTAAGTTTCAACAGAGGGTGAAGGCTGATGGCTGAGGTGACGCTACACCTGCCGGATGAACTGGCCGATCGGTTGGGTTCTTATCCCGATCGATATATTCTGACACTGCTCCAGCAAAGTTTATTACCCCCCCCTAGCCCGGTTTCTGAACCGCTACCGCTGTATGGGGAGGTTCTCAATTTCTTGCTTTCGCAACCTACGCCTCAAAATGTCTTGGATTTTCGTATTTCTGAGAAAGCTCAGTTTCGTTTACAGGATTTACTCGGAAAACAACAGGATTCGGCTCTCAGCGCTGCGGAGCTTCGGGAGTTGGATACCTATGAGAGTTTGAACCATTTTATGTTTTTGCTGAAAATTCAAGCTTACGATCGCCTCAATTGCCATGGCTAGGGTTGTGCCGGAAATCCGTGAGTGGGTGGCCCGTCGTGCTCAGTTTTGCTGTGAGTACTGTAAATCACCTCAACGATTCTCTAGTATCGCCTATGAGGTTGACCACATCATTGCCCAAAAACACCAAGGTTCTGACAGTCTGGACAATCTAGCTTTTGCCTGTTTAGCCTGCAACCGTCACAAGGGGTCTGACTTAACAACCTTTGATCCATTCACGGGACAGTTGACTCGTTTGTTTCATCCCAGACAGCAGCTTTGGGCGGATCATTTTGAGCTACAGGGTTCTGTGCTGGTCGGTCGGTCAGATGTCGGTCGATCGACGGTGCAACTGTTGCAGTTTAATAGCGCAATGCGGGTACAGGAACGTTCTTTGCTGGTTGAACGGGGTCTATCCCCAGTTGCTCCAAGTCAGTTGTGACGGCTGGGTGGTTACTCAATGACTCCTTGGATCGTATGTGGGGGAAGGTTAGGCGGTTTTGTAGTAGATGCGCCAGGTTTTGCGCTATTTAATTCAGGATTGATTGGAGTCATCGAAATGCCCAGAATCTTTGACAATATGCAGAATAAACTGCTGCCAACCCTACGGGAGACCTTGGATCAAGCGACCCGTGCGGATTTTTGTGTGGGTTATGTTAATCTGCGGGGCTGGCGGCTGGTGGAGGATAAAGTTGAGCAGCTAGCGGGGGAGCAGTTGGGGGGAGAGGCAAAAATTCAGTGCCGTTTGTTGGTGGGAATGCAAACCTTACCCCAGGATCAGCTTCGGGTTTTGATGCGCTTTAGTGAAACCCAGGAACAGGTCAGCCTGAGCGAAGTGGCCAAAATTAAGCGGCGCTATGTGGAGGAGTTTCGGAACCAGTTAACGATCGGTGCGCCCAATAACGCCGATGAAGCCGCCCTGCGTCGCCTGAGCCAGCAATTAAAGGCTGGAACAGTCAAAATCAAGCTTTTTGCCCGCCACTCGCTCCATGCCAAGCTCTATTTGGTCCATATCCCAGAAAAAGTCCCCCGTATTGGTTTTTTAGGCAGTAGTAACCTAACATTTTCCGGTTTGTCCAAACAGGGAGAGCTAAACATTGATATCACGGATTTTACGGCTTCCCAGACCCTAGCAGACTGGTTTGAGGACAAATGGACCGATCGGATGTGTGTTGATGTTACGGAAGACTTGATCAAGGTGATTGATCAAAGCTGGGCTAAGGAAGCCCTAACACCGCCCTATCATATTTACCTCAAGATGGTGTATCACCTTTCCCAGGAAGCTAGGGCGGGGATTGCAGAGCATAAAATCCCAAAAGAGTTCAAACTATTTGAGTTTCAAGCAGCGGCGGTGAAGATTGCAGCCCATCGGGTGAAGCAGCGGGGCGGGGTGATGATTGCGGATGTGGTGGGCTTGGGGAAAACGATGTTAGCGACGGCCTTGGCGCGAGTGCTGCAAGAGGACTCCTTGTTGGAGACGCTAATTATTTGCCCCAAGAACTTGGTGTCTATGTGGGACGACTATGTGGCGGAATATCGGTTGCTCGCCAAGGTGATGTCCATTAGTCAAGTTCAGGCAGAGTTACCCAAGCTGCGGCGCTATCGGGTGGTTTTGATTGATGAGAGCCACAATCTACGCAACCGCGACGGGAAACGCTATCAGGCGGTGAAAGAGTACATTGCCACCAATGAAAGTAAGTGCATTCTGCTGACGGCAACCCCCTATAACAAGACCTATCTCGATCTATCGTCCCAGTTTCAGCTTTTTATGGATGAAGATCGCAGTCTAGGGATTCGGCCTGAGCGCTATTTGGAGTCGATCGGGGGCGCACTAGAGTTTCAAAAACGGCATCAAGCCGATGTGCGATCGCTCAAAGCCTTCGATTTTAGCGATTTCCCCGACGATTGGCGGGACTTAATGCGGCTGTTTATGGTGCGGCGGACTCGCAGCTTTATTAAGAACAACTACGCCGCAGAAGATGAAACGGGCCGGAAGTATCTGAGTTTTCCCGACGGGAGCCGATCGTATTTTCCCGATCGCATCCCCAGAACAGTGACCTTTGCCAGCCGCGATCGGGATCCCTATACCCAGCTTTACAGTCGAGCCGTGGTTGATGTCATTAATGCCCTCACCCTACCGCGCTATGGTTTGGGGACGTATATCCTGCCCAAACCCGCAAAAGCCCCTTCGGCAACGGAAAAGAAAACCCTAGAAAGCCTATCCCGCGCTAAACGGCGTTTAATGGGATTTTGTCGCACGAATTTATTTAAGCGCCTCGAAAGTAGTGGTATTGCCTTTATGCAGTCCCTCGATCGCCATCTTTTACGCAATTATGTCTTTCTTTATGCGATCGAACAGGGGCTAGACCTGCCGATCGGGTCTCAGGATGCTAGTTTACTGGATACCAATACGGTAGATGAAGACTCAGATTCCCTCTTAGCATCAGGGGGTGACATGGAAGCAGAGGATAGTGGCGAAGATATCGAGCAAAGTCAAGGATTAGAGGCAAATTCTGGGAATTATACGCAACGGGCTAAGGAAATCTATCAACTTTACCAAGACCGCTATAAACGGCGCTTTAAGTGGATTCGGGCCGATCTGTTTAAACCGGAGTTGGCAGCAGATTTGCGGGCAGATGCCCAGGCGTTGATGGCAGTCGTGGGGCTGTGTCCCCAGTGGCACACGGAAGAAGACCAAAAACTTCAGGCACTGGTCAAGCTGCTGACTGTGGACCATTCAGGGCAAAAAGTGCTGATTTTTAGCCAGTTTGCCGACACAGCCAAATATTTATCCGAACAACTGCCCCAGTATGGAGTCACGGATCTGGCCTTGGTGACGGGGCAAACGGAACGGCCTACGGAGTAACTATTCAGGGGTCTACGAAGTTAGTAGGGTTTCAGCCCTTCGATCGGAGTCCGAAGCAGCTCAAACCATACCAATCCAGGATTTTCAGAGCCTGAAACCCGCATTCTTCCGTGACCCCCTGAATGGTTACCTACGGAGCTGGTCTACCGTTTTAGTCCCAACAGCAATCAACAGCAGCAACCCCATCGCACCTTAGGCGATCTGAAACCGCTCCGGGTTTTAGTTGCAACGGATGTGCTGAGTGAGGGCCAAAACCTGCAAGATTGCAATATTATCGTCAATTATGACCTACCTTGGGCTTTAATTCGTTTGGTGCAGCGGGCAGGGCGGATCGATCGGATTGGCCAAACAGCAGCCCAAATCCTCTGTTACTCCTTTCTTCCAGCGGAAGGAGTGGAAAATTTAATTCAACTTAGAAGTCGGCTGCGGCAGCGATTGCGGGAGAATGCGGAAGTAGTGGGGACGGATGAGATGTTTTTTGAGGATGATGAGGCACAGGTAGTGCGGGACTTGTATAACGAGAAGTCGGGGATCTATGACGAGAGCGAAGAGGAAGGCGAGGTGGATTTGACCTCAGAGGCGTTCCAGCTTTGGAAAAATGCCACAGATCAGAATCCTGAGCTTAAAAAGCAAATTGAGACTTTGCCCAATGTCTCCTACTCAACCCGATCGCACGAGCCAGAAGCCGTGAAGCCGGAGGGGGTTTTGGTGTATGTGCGCACGGCAGAGGGCAATGATGCTTTGGCCTATGTCAACCGCCAGGGGCAGAGCGTGACCCAATCCCAGTTGGCTATTTTGCGGCTGGCGGCCTGTGGCCCCGAAACTCCAGCGATTCCGCGCCTATCGGAGCACCATGATGTGGTGAAGGCGGCAACCCAGGAATTGGTGAAGGAGGAGCGCAGTACCGGGGGGGCGTTGGGCAGTTCGCGGGGGGCCAGGTTCCGCACCTATGAGAAGCTGAAGGCTTATCTGGACTATGAAAAGGCCAAATATTCCTTGGTAATGCCGCCGGAGTGGGAAGCAGCCCTACGTGAATTGGAAACGGTGCTGGATGAGATCTACCGCTATCCTTTGCGGCAGTCGGCGATCGATCTGCTAAACCGGCGCTTAAAGGAGAAAATCAGTGCAGAGGAGTTGGCTGATTTGGTTGTGGCGCTGCGATCGGACGATCGCCTGTGTATTGTTTCCGAGGAAATCCAACACCAGGAGCCGCAAATTATCTGTTCCCTGGGCTTATCCGATGCCTAGCGTTTTTGGAATTGTGTTGGGGCTAATTGCTTAACGTGATTCTGATTTATACTCTTCTTAGGATGGAAATATGGTGAAAGCTATGGCTCTTAATTTGCAAGCATTACGGCACTGTCTCCAGGAATTTGAGTTTGAGGCGTTGTTTAGTGAGCATTTGGGTTGGGATCATGTTGCAGAGCGGCGGCAGCTTGCGGTGGATGGGGAGGTGTTTGCGCTGCGGGGAGTGGCGGATTTGGCGGGGGTGACGGTCTATACGGTGACGGGAACGGGGGAGATTCCGGGGGCAAAGGTGCGGGCGGAGGTGCATCGGGAAGTAAGCCAGACCAAAGCGGAGAATTTATTGATTTTTCTCAATGGGGCGGAGACTCAGAGCCTGTGGTATTGGGTGAAGCGGGAGGGCCAGAAGTTGTACCGGCGGGATCATTTTTTTGCGAAGGGGCAAGCGGGGGATTTGTTCCTGAGCAAGCTGGGATCGTTGGTGGTGGATCTGAAGGACTGGGAAGCGGGGGATGTGACGGTTCTCAGTGCGGTGCGGCGCTTAAAAGAGGGATTTGATGTTGAGACGGTTACCAAGCGATTTTTCACTGAATTTCAGGGATTACACCTAGAATTTCTGAGTGAAATCCAGGGAATTCCCCACGAGGCCGATCGGCGTTGGTATGCGTCGGTGTTGTTGAACCGGCTGATGTTTATTTATTTTCTTCAGCGTAAGTATTTCCTAGACCGGGGGGACGAGTGGTATTTGCAAAATCGGCTCCAGGAGAGCCAAGCCGCCGGAACCGACCAATTTTATGATTTTTTGCAGGATTTATTTTTTGAGGGGTTTGCTAAGCCTGCCAATCTGCGGGATGCGGCGGTGGCGCAGCGCATTGGCCAGATTTCTTACCTCAACGGGGGGTTATTTCTGCCCCATGAGATTGAGCGCAAGTATCCCCAAATTCGGGTGAATGATCGAGCTTTTGCCCAGGTTTTGGATCTATTTAGTCGTTATTCCTGGAATTTGGACGATACGCCTGCGGGGAACGATGAGGAGATTAACCCGGATGTGTTGGGCTATATCTTCGAGAA
>JBMTWK010000149.1:0-7362 GCA_049452395.1 Prochlorothrix sp.
CAGAAGAGTCAGTTTTTCAACCGTAAGATGCGCCTGGGAAGCTTAAGATTTCTAAAGGATTGGGCGCGATCGCAACATCTTTCGTTATGACAGGAGAGATGCAATCACCCCAAGCCCATGGCTCTCTTTTCCTCGGCCCCCCTGCGTCGGCTGTTGCGCCGCCTATCACGCCAGTGCCGATCGGTTAGCTTAATTCAGAAAAAAATATTTCATTTACTGAAACTTTTTTACTTCCAGCTTTTCTTTATTCTAGGTCTTAGTTTAACGCTTCTGTTTACGGCCTGTCAGTCGGAAACGTCTAATTTTGGTGGAAGTTCTTCCCTGGTTCCGGCGGCTATTAGCCAAGAACCCTTGCCCTGGGTGGAAGCCCTTCCCAACCCAGAGCTACCGGACTGGATTGCAGAGATTTCGCCCTTGGGTCAGGCTGCTCCGTTGGCGCAGGTGCGGATTCGGTTTCAGGAGCCGTTGATTCCCCTAGAGCAGTTGAGGAGCCTAGATCAGCAGAGAATCCTGAGCCATTTTGAGTTATATCCCCCCTTACCTGGTCAATTTCGGATTTTAACTCCCCGGATGGTGGGCTTCCAGGGCGATCGGGCACTGCCCCAAGCGACCCGGTTGCGGGTGACCCTCACCGCAGGGCTGGCGGATTTACAGGGCGATCTACTGGAGCAGGACTTAGCCTGGACCTTTGAAACGGAGCCGATCGTCCTCAGTGATTTACCAACAACGGATGTTGAATTTGATTGGGAACAGCCCCAATATTTGGATTTAGAGCCAAGTCTGGGGATTAGCTCTAATGCTCCCCTTAACCTCAAGTCATTACAGGCTGTGACTCGTTTGGAGGCTAGCCAAGGCCGATCGGTGCCGGTACAGGTTGCCCTTGATGGGGAAGCGATGGAACAGAGTCTGGTCGAGGCCGGTGCCCAGTATGATCCCAGTCAGGCCACTTGGCGCTACCAGATTACCCCCGATCGGCCCCTGGACAAAGGCACACGCTACCAGCTTACGATCGCGCCGGGACTGGAGCCAGCAGGCGGCAATTTGAGCAGTACGGACCCTGTGAGCAGCGCTGTGGAGACCTATGGGCCGCTCAGCTTTGTGGAATTGGGGTATTTTGGCCAACCCGATGGCTATTCGGCGGCAGGTCGCTTTCAGGAAGGGGGGCCAGAGTTGCGCTTTAACAATGGGCTTGATCTGGACTCCCTTGCGGAGAATGTGACGATCGAACCGGCCCCCATCGACGGTTTACCGCTAATTCAAGCCTATGAGGGCGATTCTAGCTTTCGTCTCAATCCCTGGGCCTTGGAGCCACAGCAGCGCTATCGCATTACCTTGGGAGCGGGATTGACGGATCAGTATGGCCAAACCCTCGGACAGGCGGTGAGCCTCAACTACCGATCGGGGGATGCAGTCCCGGACCTATGGGCACCGACGGGCTTAAATATTTTTCCCACAGATCAGCAAATTGGCCTTGAAATCGACAGTATCAATCTTCCAGAGGGATACCAAGCTGCTTTTCGTGTTCTGTCCCCCGAAACTGTGATTAATCTCGATCCAGATTATCCAAACGAAAAAGCCACCGAACTCTTGCCGCCCCCAGGAACCTGGCCCAGCCTGACCCCATCGGGGCCTTTGAATACCCCCACTTCAACCCCGATTAACTTGCAAGAGCGCCTCGGCAGTGCTCAGGGGGTTTTAGCCTATGGGGTACGGGGGAAAACCTACCAGTATGAGGAGGGAGAGGGTCTCCAGTGGCGAGAGCCGGAATTTTATGGGTTAGTGCAGTTAACCAATCTGGGGGTATTTGCCCAGTGGTTTCCCCGATCGGGCTTAGTGCGGGTCCATCGTTTGGATAATGGTCAACCCGTGGGCGGGGCTGTGGTTGAGGTTTATGTGGCCGATCGATCGGCTCCCCTAACCCAAACCCCAACTGCCTGCACGACGGGTCGCAGTGATGGAACAGGGACTGTAAACTTTAGCCAATCAGCGATTCAGGGCTGCTATACAGCCGCAGCCGCCCTCAGTGACTATGAAGAAGAAGGACCGTCCTTAGTGGTGATTGCTCGGCAGGGGGATGACTGGGCCTTTACCCACACCTACCCCTACAGCGGCTCCGCTGGGTTTGGTGCCTATACCAGTTGGGATGGGGGTCAAATTCTGCCCCATGGGGTTATTTTTAGCGATCGGGCGCTGTACCAGCCAGGGGAAACCGCTTGGTTCACCGTTACGACCCAAAAACTCGAACAGGGTCGCCTTAGCATTGATTCCCAACCCTACCGCGTCACGTTAATGACCCCAGACGGTGACGATCTAGACTTGGGAACCCGCAGCGCTAACACCTATGGCACCTTTAGCCTGTCCTGGGACTTACCCCCGGATCAGCCCCTGGGCTTTTACCAAATTAAGGCCGAGCCGGAGCGCAACCCCAATCAGCGAATTCCGGCCCTTTACAGTGATTTTCAAGTGGCAGAGTTCCGGCCCCCTAATTTTGCCGTGGATCTCAGCCTCGATCGCCCCCTAGCCCAAAGCGGAGAGACCCTGACCGCCACCGTTGCCGGGAACTATCTTTTTGGTTCGCCCCTTCAGGGTGGCCAAGTCAACTACTGGGTGACCCGCCGACCCTTGGAGGACTTTACGCCACCGGGCTGGGAGGACTTTCACTTTGGTCAGCGCTGGTTTTGGCCGGAAGATCCGCCACCCGTGACCAGTGAGGTGCTTCAGAAGCAAGCATCCTTGGACGATCGGGGCCAAGGTAGCCAAGGCATCCCCATTGCTGAGGACTTGCCCTTTGCCATGACCTACCGGGTTGATGCGGAGGTGCAGGATGTTTCAAATTTGGGGGTTTCCGCTAGTCAGAGCTTTACAGCCTTGCCCAGCAGTCGCATTATTGGTTTGCGCCATGATTTTGTCGGCACTGCCCAGCAGGACTTTGAAATAGAGGTTATTGTCACGGATGGTGCGGGGAACGTGCAACCGAGCGAAAATGTGACGGTCAGGCTAGAGCGCATGGACTATAGCTTTGCGCGGCGGCTTTTGGCGGGGAGTGTCAGCGATCGCAACCAGGTCAGCTATACCCCCGTGGCTGAGGCCCAGGTCAGATCGGACCAATCGCCCGAAACCATGATTTTCAAAGCTCCAGACCCCGGAGCCTACCGAATCCGCGCTAATTTTAGCCGCAATCTCGATAAAAATAACGCGACAGCCAGTGATAGCCAGGTTTGGATTACGGGATCGGGATCGGTGTTCTGGGGCAATCGAGAGACCGATCGCCTCGAAATCACCCTGGACAAGGACCGCTACCAAGTGGGGGACATGGCTACGGCTCTGATCCAGTCGCCCTATGCCGCTGGGGAACTGTTTGTGTCGGTGGTGCGCGATCGGCCCCTCTGGCAGCAGGTGACTCAGGTGAGCGGCAGTGCGCCCCAAATTCAGTTTGAAATTACGCCGGAGATGCTGCCCAATGCGGCTTTAGAAGCGGTTTTAGTGCGTCAGGGGCAAAACCTGGATGAGGTTGAAGCGGGTCAGGTGGAAAACCTAGTGCGGATTGGCTTGGAGCCGTTTGAGGTCGATCGGAGCGGTCAGTATCTCCAGGTGGAGATTACCCCGCGCCACAGCACACTCCAGCCAGGGAGCCAACAAACCCTTGATCTACAGCTACGGGATAGCCAGGAGCAGCCCCAAGCCGGACAGGTCACCTTGATGGTGGTGAACGAGGCTGTGCTGCAACTGACGGGCTATCGTCCGCCGGATTTAGTCGAAACCGTCTACGGAGAGCAGCCGATCGCCACCCGCTTTAATGACAATCGCTTTGATGTCATTCTGGAGTCCCTGGCCTCCCCCCTCGAAAAGGGTTGGGGCTTTGGTGGGGGCTTTGGGGTGGGCAGTGGGGATACCCGGCCTCGCACCGAGTTTAAGCCTTTGGCCTACTTTAATCCGGGGCTAGAGACGGATAGCCAAGGAAAAGCAAGCATTAGCTTTGAGCTACCCGATGATTTAACGACATGGCGGGTTTTAGCGGTTGCTATTGCCCCAGAGTCAGCCCAAACCCCCATGGCCAGCGTTGCCCCTTGGCGGTTTGGCACGGCAGAAGCCACATTTATGGCGCAATTGCCGGTGATGGCCAATCCCCTGCTGCCCCAGTTTGTGCGATCGGGGGATCAGTTCCAACTGGGGCTAGCGGTGACCAATGCAACGGACCAAGGTGGACGCGCCCAAATTGAAGCCAATCTCGCGGACTTTTTGGCCTTCGATCGCTTCCGCAATCAGCAACAGCAGCAAAACCGCGAAAATCTCAACCCTGGGACGACAGCCTTCCGCTGGCCCGTTCGAGTGCAGGCCAGTGCCACGGATGCAGACACCCAAGTTCAACTCCGGGTGCGCTTGGGTCAAAACCAAGATGCCCTTAGCTTAGCCCTGCCCCTGCGCAATCACCGGGTTCTAGAGCAGGTGGTGGAAACGGGGGTGAGTGATCAGCTTGTGACGATTCCCGTTGCCAAAGGCTCGGAGATTGACCCCAACCAAGGGGGATTGCACCTAACTGTTGCGCGGAGCCTATTGCCGACCCTCGCCCCGGAAATTGGCGACTTTTCCGACGCAAATTGGCCGTTCCTGGAACCGATCGCCAGCCGCCTTAGTATCGCTGCCAACTTGACCCAGCTTGCAAAACAGGGTCTGGTGACGAACCTCCCCAACCTTGGGGAAACGGTTACCTTGGCTCTGGCGGATTTAGGGGCACTTCAGCGATCGGAGGGCGGTTTTGCTGACTGGCCAGAGGCCGATCGTGCCGATCCCTTTGTTACCCCCTACGCCGCTGAAAGTCTGGCCCAAGCCCAAAAGGCGGGTTTTAGCGTTAATGCAGAACTCCTGCGATCGCTGCGCCTTTATCTCGACGGTTTACTCAAGGATCCGGGCAAATATAACCTCTGTTCTAACAATCTGTGCAAAGCTCAACTGCGGCTGGATAGCTTGATTGCCTTGGCGGCCCTGGGGGATGCCCGTCAGGACTTCCTCTATGACATTCTCCAACAGGAGGCTGACCTCGATCCCGTCAGTCGGATGCGTTTAGCCCAGTATCTGGCTACTTTCCCCAATTGGGCCGCAGAAGCCGATCGTTTACGGGCTGAATTGCTGGAAATCACTAATCTAAGCGGTCGGAGTGCCCGCTTAAACGTGCCCCAAATTTGGTCTTGGCTCCAAGCGCCCCCGGTGCTTCAGGCCCAAGCCCTCCAAGTTTTTGCCGCTGGGGATGCGGATCCAGAACTGATGGCACGACTCCTTCAGGGGCTGCTGGATTTGCGCCAAGGCAGTGATTGGGGCTGTAGTTACTACAATGCCCAAGTATTACAGGCGCTGGTGGCCTATAGCGCGGCAGAACCGCCTCCAGCAACGGTTGCCGTTACAGCCCGCCTCGATCGTCGCCAACTCCTGCAAACCCAACTAACCCCCCAACAACCCAGCACAACCCTAACCCTGCCCCAAGCCGACTTACCTAAGGGGGACTCAAATTTGGTCTTGGAGCCAGCGGGCGATCGGCTCCACTACCTCACCGTCTACGAGTATCAGCCCCAAGGTCAACAACCGGGCCTCTACCAGGGGCTACGGGTCACTCGCCGGGTTTATCCTGCCGGAAATCCTACGGTTTTGGCGACCCAAGGCTTATTTGGCGAAGAAAGCAACTTGGAAATTCAAGCGGGTCAGGTCTTGGATATTGGTGTTGAGGTCATTACCGATCGACCGATCGATCACCTGGTCATCACCGACCCCCTGCCCGCCGGGTTTGAGGCTGTCAACACCAGCTTCCAGACCACCAACCCCAGCACACCGGCCCAGAGCGATAGCTGGGAACTGAGCTATGAACGGCTCTACCGCGATCGGGTGCTGGCCTATGGTCAACACTTGGAAGCGGGGGTCTATGAGCTGCACTATTTAGTGCGATCGGTCACCCCTGGCACCTTTTCCTGGCCCGGAGCCGAGGCCCAACTCCAATACGCCCCCGAAGAGCGAGGCCGCACCATCTCCAGCACCCTCAGGGTCACGGAATAACGGGTGCATCCCATTTTCTCGCAGTCGGTGGGCCAGTCGCTGGGTCAGTCCGTTTCCTCCGGAGGACCGACCCCGTTATGATGGGGGATGATTGCTGACGGATTGGGGGAAGCCAAGCGTTCCGGCTGGTGACCTTCCCCCATGCCCTAGACCTTGAAGTTTTTAATCGTTTCAATTCTTTTACGCCCCCAACCCCCATGAAAGCCTTTGTTGCTGGAGCCACCGGAGCCACCGGACAGCGTATTGTCAGAGCACTCGTCGATCGCCAGATCCCCGTCCGTGCCCTTGTGCGCGATCGCACCCAAGCCAAAGAACTCCTGCCCAGCGGTGTCGAACTGATCCAAGGCGATGTCTCGGACCCCCGCGCCCTACAAGTGGCCCTGGGTGACTGCACCGTACTGCTCTGTGCCACAGGGGCACGGCCCAACCTCAACCCCAGCGGCCCCCTCGTGGTGGATTATCTGGGGGTCAAAAACCTCGTCGAAGCGGCCCAAGCCAAGGCCATCCAGCACTTTGTTCTGGTTTCCTCCCTCTGTGTTTCTAATCTGTTCCATCCCCTGAACCTGTTTTGGTTTGTGCTGCTGTGGAAGTTACAGGGAGAAAACGCCCTACGGGAGAGCGGTCTGCCCTATACCATTGTCCGTCCGGGGGGGCTTCTGAATGAAGAACGGCCCGGTAATGTCGTCATGCAGGGGGCCGATACCCTGTTTGAGGGCAGCATTCCCCGCACCCAAGTGGCCCAGGTTTGTGTTGAGGCGCTGTTTTGTCCCGAATCCCGCCATAAAACCGTGGAAATTGTCAGCCGTGCCGATGCACCGACCCGCGATTGGTCGGACCTTTTCGCCCAAGTTGTCTAACCGATGACCCCCAGCCCTGCCCCACCCTCGCCCTCACCCTCACCCCAGGCCCAACCCGTCCCGATGATCCGCCTCGATCGGGTCACCAAGATCTACGGTACTGCGGGCCTGAACCAGGTGAGCTGGCACCTCCCCGCCGGAGATTTTGTCTTCATTACGGGTGCGTCTGGGTCGGGGAAAACAACCCTGCTGAAACTGCTCTACGGGGCCGATCGGCCTAGCCAAGGCCAAGTTTGGGTCAACGGCTATGAAGTCAGTCGGCTCCGGGGCGATCGCCTTGCCCGCTTTCGCCGCAAGTTGGGCATTGTCTTCCAGGACTATAAACTCATCCCCACCCGCACCGTCGCCGAAAATATCGCCTTTGTCCTGTGGGCACAGGGCCACGATCGCACCACAATCGATCGCCGCCTTAGCCCCACCCTCAAACTTGTGGGCCTTCAGGACAAAGCCAACTGCTTCCCCG
>JBMTWK010000150.1:0-7359 GCA_049452395.1 Prochlorothrix sp.
ATCCAGCGATCGGTGAGGGTTTCCAAGGCTTCGAGGGACTTGGAGAACTTGGGCAGTTCCACAAAGACCAATTCGAGATGCTCGTCTTGGTCATAGGGCATATTGTCTTCTTCCTTGAGGGTGTAGCGGGAGATGACTTTGGAGTGGGAGAAGAGGGGGAAGTCGGTGATGGTGAGGGCGATGACGGGGTAGAGGTGGTCGTAGTCGGCGCGGGATTTAAGCTGGTTGGCGAAGGCTTTGGTGGCGTTGTAGAGGATGCGTTTTTTGAAGCCGAGGACGTTGAGGACTTGCATTTCGATGACGACGAGCTTGTTACCGGTGATGCGGGCTTTAACGTCTAGGTAGCTGTCTTTGAGACCCTGGACGACGGGGGCTTGGTAGGGATCGAGGATTTCTAGGTCTTCGATCGTGGGCTGTTCGCGGTAGAGGAGGGCGTTGAGGAAGCTGATGAGGATCGCTTTATTTTGTTGGGAACCAAAGATCTTTTTAAAAGCAAAGTCGGTTCTGGGGTTGAGAAAGCGCACGATCGTCTCCGGAAGTTATGGGAAGTTCACTGCCATTGTAGCCGTTGCCTGGGCCTGGGCCGGAGCAGTCTACGGCCCCCAACAACCCACCCAATAGGGATCACGTAGGACTATCTATAGGGCTATCTAGGGAGCATCCCACTTTAGAAGATATCTGGGTAGGGGTCGTGCCCCTGTGCCGACCCTCTTCGGTCCAAAACCAGGGCAATCACGGGGGGGGTTGCCCCTACCCAGTGGGTTAAATCGCTAAAGTGGGATATACCCGCTATCTAGGACTACCTAGTAGACTCAGGCATAGGCTTTGCATCCCTTAGTGTGAGCGTCTCGCTCACCATGCGGGCAAGATGCCCGCACTAGACAAGATGCCCGCACTAGACAAGATGCCCGCACTAGAAAGAAGATGGGAATCTATGCCATGGTCTACTAGGACCACCAGGAAGCCATTTGACTCCCCTCTAGAACCCGTTGGGCGAGGGCTTGATACTCTGGGCTGAGCTTTTGTTTCCAGGCTTCTGCTACTGCGGCGGGGGGTTTGTCGAGCTTGCCCCACATGGAGGTCTCGGTGCCCTGTTGGATTTGGGCTTGAATCTCTGGCGTAAAGGGGAGCCGACACTGGGCATAGACCTGCTGGGCGTAGCCTAGGGGATCCTGGGCCAGTTGTTCATAGACCACTAGGCGATATTGGGGGTAGTTTTGGCCGAGGGTATAAATTTCCTCGTTGTTGTAGCGCCAGAACCAGGCTACGGCTTCCATTAGGGACAACTGGCTAATGTTCACGTCAGTGCCCAGCACCGATCGCCAGTGGGGATCCACCACGATCGCGCTCTTTAAAATATCCTGGTAGAGCCACCGCTCCGACGTTAGCTCCTCTGGGCTGAGTTGATCAAAAAACCGGCTGAGTCCGGAATTCAACTGCCCACCGGGGTGGCGCACAATATGCAAAATTGGCACTTCGGGATGGTTTTCCAGCACCCAGCGCACAATCCAGGCCCGCAAGTCATTAATCTTCAGCACGCCACAGGCTTCCTTGAGTCGACGCTCTGAGCCAACCCACCAGGGTAGTCGCCATTCTGCCTGTCGTAGGGCCGGGAAAACATAGCGCAGGGCACGGCGGATTTTGGGCCGTGCCGGAAAGTAGGCGACCCCCAACTGTTGGGCTAGGGGGTGGACATAGGTTTTGGGGGCGGTGATGCGGTGATCCCGCTCCCCCATGCGGTGGGCGGTCCAGGTGACGAAGTATTGCCAGCGTTGGGCCATGAGCGCAGGGTTGCGGCGGATTTCTTGGGCGCTGGGCAGTTGGTGGAAGGGGGAGCTGGCAATGTCGTGGGGTTCGTTGCGGCAGTGGGTTTCAGGACTGGCGGCCAACATGCTGAGCAGCCAGTTGGTGCCCGATCGGCCATTGCCCACGATCAAAATATAGGGGGGCCGATCGGTGGACAGAGGGGTGGGGGAAGAGGGATTCATTGGCTGTAAACCGGGCAAGTGGGTGTACCGTCCTAAGTTATGATATTAGTATTGGAAAAGCTTAAAAAGCCTTCATAAACTATCTATCGCAGGTTAATTATGGGACAAAGAACTCCGCTGAGCGATTTCCTCAAGCCCCTCAACTCCAACGCAGGTAAAGTGGTACCGGGCTGGGGAACGACCCCCCTCATGGGCTTATTCATGGGCCTGTTTTTTGTATTCCTGTTGGTCATCCTTCAGATTTACAACGCCACGATCGTTTTAGACGGTTTCTCTTCTTAAGAAAAGAAAACCATTGTGGCCTTTCAGTTCAGCGCTTCAGGGCGTGCAGAGGGTTGGTCCCACTGTGCGCCCTTCTTTAATGTGCCCTGCTTGTAGGGTTTTACTGTCGTACTCCAAGGGAGGATCCCCCCGTGAATATTTTTGGTATCGGCTTACCTGAACTTGCTGTCATTCTTGTACTGGCCCTGTTGGTGTTCGGTCCCAAGAAGCTACCCGAAATTGGCCGCAACCTAGCCCGTGCCTTGGGCAGTTTCCAAAAAGCATCCCAGGAGTTTGAGGCGGAACTGAAGCGGGGGGCTGCGGAGCTAGAGAAGAGTGCCAAGGTGGATCCCATCCCCCAGGGGGAGTCCCAGCCTCAAGCCAGTCTGCCTGCTAAGCCGGAGCAACCCAATCCTCCGGCGCTGTATGATCCGGCGACGACGACCGCAGCCGTCCCGATCGCGGCTTCTACCTCGGCGGCTACGCCCAGCCCTGCGCCTGAGGCTGCCCCAGTGGTTGCCGAAGCGGTTGCTGCCGAAGCGGTTGTTGCTGAAGCTGTAGTGCCCGATGCTGCACCGGCTGCTGTGCCCGAAGCTGTAGCGCCGGATGTCGTGCCCGAAGCTGTAGCGCCGGATGTCGTGCCCGAAGCTGTGCCGGATGCTGTTGCTGCGAGTTCCGCGCCCGAAGCTGTACCGGATGCTGTTGCTGCGAGTTCCGCGCCTGATGTTGCTGTGCCGGATACTGTAGCGCCCGATGCTGCTGTGGCCGATGCTGCTGTGGCCGATGCTGTAGCGCCCGATGCTGCGACTTCTGAGGCCCAAGCGTCCCCAGCCACCAACGCGAATACATGACCCAGCGGCCTGTTTCAGTACCTTTCTCGGTGCCCTTCCCCGTGGTGATGGGGGTGGGGAGTCGATGTGTGATACTGCTGGTGATGTTGGGGCTTGCGCCCCTGTTACCGGCTCCTCCGGGCGGAATTCAAGCGGAATGGGGCTGGGAAGTCTTTAGTGCCTGGGATAGTGACCACTATCAGACTATTGCTACCCAAGGCTATGCTGGGGAGCCAACGGCTGAACTGAGTCCCCTGTTTGCTTTTTTCCCGCTGTTTCCCCTGGTTGTCCGGGGGTTGATGGCGCTGGGTTTGCCGTTTGCGGGGGCGGGGGTTTTGGTGAGTGCGGTGGGGTTTGGGGTGGCGGTGGCGATCGTCGATCGCTGGGTTACCGAGGACTATGGCCCAATTGCGGCGCGTTGGGCGGTTACGGTCCTCTGTTGCTTCCCCTTTTCCCTCTTTGCCAGCGTTGCTTACACAGAGGGATTATTTCTAGGGCTGAGTAGCCTGACGCTCTACCAGTTTCAGCATCGGCGCTACCGACAGGCGGCGCTCTGGGGTGCCCTAGCGACTGCAACCCGGATTACGGGCTTGGCCTTGGTGCCTGCTTTGGGGTTGGTGGCCTGGAAAGAGCGCCGATCGATCGCGGCCTTTTTTGCGGCTTTTGCCCCCCTTGCCGGAGTCGGAGCCTATAGCCTCTACTGTGGCCTCAGGGTCCAGAACCCCCTGGCGTTTCTGGAGGCCCAAAAATATTGGCAGGCGGCAGATCAGGCGTTTTGGGGCCAGCCGTGGCTCACGATGGTGGCCCAGGCGTTTCTGGGTCCGGCTAATGCTGAGGCTGGGGCGCTGGTGGATCCGGTTTATCCGGCGATCGTGCTGGTGATGGGGGGGCTGGCTTGGGGGTTGCGATCGGTGTGGTCCCGTTGGGGTGAAACCCGGAGCAGTGCCTGTGCTGCGGTCTTGGTGCTGGGGTTTTGGCTGTTGGGGGGGGATCCGGCGCTGAATTTGGGTATTGCGATCGGAACCCTGGTGCTGTTTTGGCGAATGCGATCGCAGCTTCAGCCTTTACCGTGGTTCTATAGCCTTAGTAGCTTGGCGATTATCTTTGCTTCAGGTCGTACCATTTCGGTGGAACGCCATATTTATGGCATGGTAACGTTTTCCCTGGCTCTGGGCCTTATTTTGGCCCAATATCCCCAACGGGGACGGTTGTTGATGGCTTTCTTTGGGTTGCTTTTGGTGTTGATGTCTCTCCGCTTTGCCCAGCATCTTTGGGTTGCGTAATTTTTTGCTTGATTTGTCATCTTGATTTGTCATTATGTCTACTGCTCCTATCCAACCGGTTTTATTTGTGGGTTTGGGGAATCCCGGTCCTAAGTACGATCGCACCCGCCACAATATTGGTTTTGAAGTTGTGGATGTTCTGGCGCGGCGGTGGGGGATTGGCTGTGCGGAGCAGCGGAAGTTTCAGGGCAGTTTTGGCGAGGGGGTGGCCCTGGGGTTGGGGGCGTGCGGTAAGTTGCGGCTGCTGAAGCCCAGTACTTATATGAATTTGTCGGGGCAGTCGATTCGATCGGTGCTGGACTGGTACAAGTTGGATCCGGCCCAGGTGCTGGTGATTTATGACGATATGGACTTGCCTTTGGGGCGCATTCGGCTGCGGCTGTCGGGGTCGGCGGGGGGACATAATGGCATGAAATCGACGATTTCCCACCTGGGAACCCAGAATTTTCCCCGGTTGCGCGTGGGCATTGGGGCACCACGATCGGGCGATCGTCACTCAGAAACGGTCTCCCATGTTTTGGGCAAGTTTGCCCCCCAGGAGCAGGCGTTGGTGTCTCAGGTGTTGGATTTGTCGGTCAAGGCTTTGGAATGTAGCTTGAAGGAAGGCGTGGAAAAGGCGATGAGTTTGTATAACAACCAAGATTTAGCGGCTGCTGAGGGTTAAGGGTGCTAAAACTCTAGTTTTCGATCGGATCCATCTCATTGTGGCGGCTTAACCGCTTCGGTAGGGGCAATCCCCCAGTGGTTGCCCTGGTTTATTTGGTCGAGGAGAGCCACGGGGGCACGACCCCTCCAGAGATCTGCCAAAGAGATCTTCCAAAATGAGAGGCTCCCCTTCGATCGGCCCTGTTAGGATAGAAAGCAGCTTTATGCTTCCCCCCCAGCGCTTCCGGCTTCCGAATCTCATCCGCTAGTCCTCATCCGCCCGCCATGACCCATCGCCACTTTCACGGCCTTCAGGCCAACGTTTACGAACATCCCTTCGACAGCCGCGCCCGGAAATCTCTGGAAAAAACGCCCGGTCTGTCCTTGGTGTTCAAAAAGATTAATGAATACGGCATCGATCGTCTGTTTCGGTTCCGTTGCACTGCCAATGCCATCCGCATCACCCATCGCAACTTCCCTGCCATTTACAGCGCCTTTGAGACCGCCTGTGAGACTTTAGCGGTGGATCCCATGCCCAGCCTTTATCTGATTCACGGGGAGGGCTATATTCGCACGTTGACGATCGGAGTGACGGAACCGATCGTGATCGTGAATGTGGATGCGATCGAGCGACTGACGGAACAGGAGTGGCTCTATGTGCTGGGTCATGAATTGGGCCATATTAAGAGCAGTCACATGCTTTACCACCAAACGGCTATTGTTCTGCCGGTTTTGGGCAAGTTTATTGCCAGTTCTACCCTGGGGCTGGGGGGGATTGCCACCAATGGCATTGAGTTGGCGCTGTATCAGTGGATGATGATGGCGAAGTTGACCTGCGATCGGGCGGGGTTGTTGGCCTGTCAGGATACAACGGTGGCAACGCGGGCTTTGATTAAGTTGGCGGGGTTGCCGGAGGAGTTTTTGTCCCAGGCGGTGGTTGATGAGTTTTTGGATCAATCGCGGGAATTTGGGGGCTATGACCTGGATAACCTGGATAAAATTACAAAAATTCTCAGTTTTGCGGAGAATATGCGCCCCTGGGTGATTCTGCGGGCTTCGGAGCTGTTGAAGTGGATTGACGGTGGGGTTTATGCCTCGATCGTGGAGGGAACCTATCTCTTTCTGGAGGGAGATGGCCACTATGAGGCGGGGGCGCAGGTCGCCGGAGGCGGCGCGGGAGGTGGCAGTGCGGGAGCGGATGCGGATTGGGGTTTAGAGGAGTGGAGCCAGGGGGACCCCAATCCGGACCCCAGACCGAACGCCCCTCGTGGTCCAGGTTTGCTACCCGGTCCCGTGTCGGGGATCATGCAGCCCGATCGCCCGCCTCACCCCGATCGGGTTATCCCCAGACCTGCCGCCAGCTTGGATCTCGGTCCTAGCCCCGCCAGCCCCGATCGCGCTTCGGATCCCCTGGGGGTACCGCCGCCTTTGGTGGAGGACTGGTCTCCGGCCCCCCCAGCGCCCAATGCGCCCTTCGACGATCGCCCGCTGATCCCTGGGCCTGCGGATCCGGCTAATCCAGCCGATCGGCCTAGTCTGTCCGATCCCGATCGCCCCAGTGAGCGGGGCAAGGGTCGCCGCCGTTGGGATCCGGAGCGGTTTGCGGTGGGCATTAATGGGGACGGGGGGCCGGTTCCTAGCCGCGATCGCCCCCCCCTCGATCGGCCTCCCCTCGATCGGCCTCCAGTGAATCAGCCGCCCTTGGCACAGCCCCCGCTGGATCGGCCTCCTATTTCTCTGCCGCCCCCCAATCGGCCTCCGGCTGCGCGTTTGGGCGATCGATCGCGGGATGAGTTGCGCAACCCTGGTCCCCGCAATCCTGGCCCCCGTTCTGGCTCTTACACTGCGCCGGAGCCACCCCGCGATCGTCCGCCGTTGCCGCCGCTGCCCCGTTCCGGTCGCCCTGGGGATCTCCGTCTGGATGCCCCCCGCGATCGTCCGCCGCTGCCGCCTAATCTGCCCCTGGACGATCGGGGTTTTGACGATCGCACTCCGGGGAACCCAACCCAATGGGATAGCACCGGTGAAACCGATGGCGATTGGGAATTTCTCGATTCTTGGAAGATTTCCTAGACAGGTTAACCGAATTCCGGGAAAATCTGGGTGAAATCGACGCTAATCTGTTCGCTGGTGATGTTTTCGCGGTGAAACAGTTTATTTCCGGCTGCGGTCGTCACAAAAATGCTCTGGCCGTATGGCTCAATGGTCCATACAACTTTGACCCCTGCGTTGATCAGTTGCTGGGCTTTTTCTAATAGATCTTGAATGTTTTGGCTGGCGGAAATGACTTCGATCGCGAGAATTGGCATTTGTTCGACCTTCGATCGATCGTTCAAAAAGTCTGGCTGTAGC
>JBMTWK010000151.1:0-7299 GCA_049452395.1 Prochlorothrix sp.
TCCGATCGGAGGGCTGAAACCCTACTAACTTCGTAGACCCCTGAATAGTTACCAGCGACCTCAACCGGCTAGTGCTCGACGAAGCCTATTGGTTTGATGCCAAGCCGGAGTCCGGCGATCGATCGGAACACTCCCAAGCCCTCCAACAACTGTGGCAACGGCTCCAGCAACAAGCCCCCCGCAGTGCCAACCAATACGTCCCCAAAGAAAACAACCATCACCAACTGCCCTCCTACGAAACCCTCCGGCTCCAGACTTACCAACCCCCAACCCGCCCCGTGCCCCTCAGTGAAGTCCCAGCAGCGGACCTAGAAGCGAGCGTTGTCTGTGTGTATCCCGGCTCCTTCACCGGGGAAGAAGAAGAAGCAGTAATTATGCTCGATAAGAGCGCAGCCTATCAACTCCTCCAGGACCAAGACACTACACCCTAAACCAGCTCACAGCTTATCAAGATTGGGTGCATCCCACTTTGGAAAGAATTCTGGGTAGAGGTCGTGCCCCCGTGGCTCTCCGCTTCGGCCCAAAACCAGGGCAACCACGGGGGGTTTGCCCCTACCAGATTGGTTAATTGCTAGGGGTTAACGTGAGTTCGGCAGATGCTCCGTTGCCCCTCACCCCAACCCCTCTCCCCAAGGGAGAGGGGCTACAATCCTGATTCTGTCGTTTCTCCCCCTCGCCCGTGCTGGGAGAGGGGGCTGGGGGGTGAGGGGCCGTCGAACTCACGTTGGTTAATCGCTAAAGTGGGATGCTCCCTCACGATCGGATCAAGAGCGCAGATCCTCAAGACAGGATAGGGGTGCCAATTTGGAGACAATTGCGGCCCTTGGCCTTGGCTTGGTAGAGGGCACGATCGGCGGTGTCCACAATCTGCTGCGGGGACAGGGCTGCCGTCGGCACCACCGTGACCAAGCCCAAGCTCAGGGTCAGAAAGTCCCCCGCCGCAGAGCCGCGATGGGGAATTTGGAGGGCTTCCAGATTGGCCTGGAGGCGCTGGGCCACCTGCTGCGCCCCCTCAGAGGGGGTATAGGGCAAAATTACCGCAAATTCCTCACCCCCATAGCGGGCTGCTAAATCCATCGGGCGATGGCTAGCCTGGGCAATGGTTTGGGCCACCTGCTGCAAACACCAATCCCCCTGGGGATGGCCATAGCAATCGTTGTAGGCTTTGAAATAGTCAATATCGCACAGCAGCAACGACAACGGTTCCTGCTCCACCAGCAGGGTTTTCCAGATCTGCTCCAGATACTCATCCAAGGCGCGCCGATTGGCCAGACTGGTGAGGCCATCCACATTGGCCAGGTGCCGCAACTCCTGATTCAGCAAGCGAAGCTGACTGTAGAGACTGGCCTGCTGAATCGCCACCTCCAACTGTTCCACCACTCGATTAATCACCTGCAACTCCTCTGGGGTCCAGGGAGCATCCACCTCGCAGCGGTGAATAATGAGCGCTCCCCAATGTTCCGATCGCTGAAAAATCGGGGTAATCATTTCCGCCTTCACCTGCCACTGCGCCAGCGTTTCCTGATGTTGGGCTGAAACGGGGTTCAGCGTTGCGTTGTGCGGAGCGAACCCGCCCGCCTGCACCAACGAAGAAGAGCGGTCCAAACTGGTGTGAATCCAGGGACAGTCTTCCAGGGTTAGGCCCAGCAAAGAACAGGACCCCTCGGTTAAAGACTCAGCCACAATGCGGCCCGGTTGGGTGTCTAGGGTTGGATCGGGGGTAAGGGTGTCTACTTCGGTGCATTGGTAAATCAGCACCCGATCGGCCTGGAAATAGGCCCGAACCGCTGCGGCTGTATTGGTCAACAAGCTCTGCAAGTCCAGGGATTCCAAGGTTCCCTGGGCAATACTGCGAATTAGCCGCTCCTGCTGTAGCTGCCGCTTGTTCAGGTCCTGGAGATACTTCAGTTCTAAGTGGGTTTTAACGCGGGCCAACAGTTCGGGCGCATTAAAGGGCTTGGTGATGTAATCGACAGCCCCATGGGAAAACGCCTCTAACAAATGGGTCGGTTCATGGCTTGCCGTCAGAAAAATGACGGGAATACTCTGAATTTCAGGATTCTGCTTCAGGCGGGTACAAACCTCTAGGCCATCAATATCGGGCATCATCAGATCTAAGAGGATCAAGTCCGGTCGGGCTGTGATCACCCGGTCAAGGGCTTGTTCGCCATTTTTAGCAAAAGTGACTTTATAGCCTTTAGTTTGCAGAATTTCGCCCAAAATCCGAAGATTCGAGGTAATGTCATCAACAATCAGGACCAATGTATCGGCAGGATTCATAGCCATGGGGCGGCGGACGAAAAAGAAGGGGAGCCTAAGGAGTGGGAGACTGAAGCGGGGCACTGCGGAAGTGCGACGGCATCCTGGGCTGAATTCAGGGGCTTAGAGGTTTCAAGGTCGCCGCGCCAAACACTTCATTTTAGGATTGCAGGGTTGCATTGGTCTAGCTAGCCTCGGCAAAAGTCTTCACCACATCCTGAAACTGGCGGACGGTTTCAGGAATCTTATCCCATTCAAACTCCTCTAGTTGGTGCTGCAAAACACGGGTGTAGTGGTTAAGAAGGGGAGCGTCATAGGTTTGGCTCAAGGCTTCTAAGCGCTCTGCAAAGGCTTCCAACTCTGGCAAAACCAAGGTTTTACAGAGACGGAACCAGGATTCTTGGTACTCTTGCTGAAGCGACTGCACCAGGGCCGGAAGATCAGTGGCGGTGGGGGGCGGGGGGGTGAAGGACTGCGGTACAGAGGTGGGGGTAGCCAGCTTGGAGGCCGCAGCAGAGGCGATCGGAACGGGACAGCGGGACAAAACCCCCTCCAAGGCCACAAATAACTGATCCCGGCTCACGGGTCTGCGGATAAAGCCCTGGCATTGCCCCTGCAAACTACTTTCTTCATCGGCACTGGACGAGGCCGTCAGCACCAAAATCGGAATATGGGCGGTTTTGGGATCCTGACGAATCAGGGCCGTGGCCTCATGGCCATCCATCACCGGCATTCGCAAATCCATCAAAATCACATCGGGCGGGTGCTGCTGGGCGATCCAAACCGCTTCTTGCCCCTGTTCCGCAAACTGGAGGGTGTGGTGGGTGCCCTGGAAATAACCCGCCAGGAGTGACCGGTTAGACTCCACATCGTCGGCCACCAAAATCCGGGCTGGGGCCAATTGGTTGAAGTCGATCGATCGGGGCAGCGCCAGCGCGGAGAGCGGGGCAGCATGGGCAACCACCTCCAAGTCGGGGAAGTGGAAGATAAAGCGGCTACCTTGGCCCAGTGCACTGTCGAGGGAAATCTGACCCCCCAGCATTTGCACCAATCGCTCCGTAATCGTCAGCCCCAGCCCCGTACCGCCGTATTTGCGGTTACTTTGGCCTTCACTTTGGGTAAAGGAGGCAAAGATGCGATCGTGCTGGTCCGGCGCAATGCCAATGCCCGTATCTTCCACCACCAACTCTAGACAGAAGCGCGATGCCGTGGGATGGTCCGGATCGGGGAAGGGCAACAGGTTGCAGGAATCGCCCTGGGCATCGGGAATTTGGTACTGGTGGGCACAACCGTGGAGATAGAGGGTAACGCCGCCAGTTTCGGTGAATTTCAGGGCATTCCCCACCACATTAAAGAGAATTTGCCGTAACCGAACCTCATCCATCATCAACAGTTGGGGCAGGTTGGGGTCAAAGTGCGTTTCCAGGCTCAGGCCCCGATCCTCCGCCTGTTGCAGAAAGATACTGTGAATTTCCTGGACCAGCCGCCGGAGGTCCACGGGTTCGTAGTGAAGCTGAAGTTTGCCCGCCTCAATTTTGGACAGATCGAGAATGTCGTTGATCAGGGCCAGGAGGGTGGAGCCGCTGTTGCTGATGGCTTGGAGATAGTTGCTGGCCTGGGGCTGATGTTGGGTGTAGGGCTGGAGCAGGTCCGCAAAGCCAAGAACGGCATTCATGGGGGTGCGAATTTCATGGCTCATATTGGCCAAAAACTCACTTTTTGCCCGGTTTGCGGCTTCGGCTTGGTTCTTGGCCTCTAGGAGTTCCTGGGAGCGCTGCTGGAGTTGCTGCACCAGTTCACTTTGTTGGATGGCGATCCCCAGTTGGTCCCCCACCTGCTGGATCAGCTTGCCCTCTTCCCGTCGCCACACATGGGTATGGCTGCGGTGGCTGGCCAACAAGCCCCAGAGCTGGGAACCGACAAAAATGGGGACGTTGTAGAACGATCGGGTACTAAACTGCTCCAGCAGGGTCAGGTGACACTCGGAGTAATCCTGTTGATAAATATCATTGGCATAGGCTGCGTCGTGGTTGCGGAAGCGGCCCCCTTGGGTTTGTTGGAGGTAGGAGTCCCGGATGACTGCGTTGCTGCGCACGGGGGGCAGATGGGGGACCACGGACTCGGCGATAAACTGGCCGCTCCAGTCTGGGTTGAACTGAAAAATACAAACCCGATCGCAGTTCAAGAGATGGCGCAGGGCGGCGGTGGTGGTTTGGAGAATGGTGCCCAAGTCGAGGGTTTGGCGCATTTGCTGGATAATCATGGCCCCCGATCGCTCCCGGTGCAGGGCTTGGCGGAGCTGCTCCTCGGCCTGTTGCCGTGCCGTCACGTCGATTAAGGTGCCAAAAAAGCCCGTGGTTTGGTTTTCGTCATCCATCAAGGCCAGGGCACGGACCGAGACCCAGCGGCGATCGCCCTCCGGCGGCTGCACCTGATATTCCAGGTCAAAGGGCACCCCCGTTTGGATCATCCCTTGCCATTGACTCAGCACCCGCTCCCGATCGACGCTCGCAATGGTCTGGATCCAAGCTTCACCCAAGGCATCATCCCCCATCAGGCCCACCGTGCTTTCCCAGTAGGGGTTGACATAGCGGTAGCGGCCCCGGGCATCGGTTTGGAAAATCCCCACCGGCGCATGGCTGACCAAGACCCGATAGCGGG
This sequence comes from Prochlorothrix sp., assembly GCA_049452395.1. Lineage (GTDB taxonomy): Bacteria > Cyanobacteriota > Cyanobacteriia > Prochlorotrichales > Prochlorotrichaceae > Prochlorothrix. The sequence continues at coordinate 4,921 of JBMTWK010000151.1, forward strand.
CCTCACTTTTGCGCAGGGCCGTTTCCATGGTTTTGCGCTGGGTAATATCCCGCTGAATTGAAGAAGCCCCCACCACTTGGCCCTGGGAGTCCTTAATGGGGGAAATGGTGGTGGAAACGGTGATGGGGTAGCCGGTTTTGTGGAGGCGAATGCTTTCGTAGTGGTCAATGGAATGCCCCTGCTCCACCCGTTCCATAATCTGGCGCAACTCAGCGGCCTGCTCCGGCGCACAGAGGCGGGTAATCGGCTGGCCAATCATTTCCTCCGGCGTGTAGCCAAAAACCTTCTCCGCCCCTCGGTTCCAACTGCGAATCGTACCCTGGAGATCCTGGCTCCAGATCGCATCATCGGAAAACTGGACGATCGCCGCCAGTTGGACCAGTTTTTGCTGGCTTTGTTCCAGCTCCTGGGTCCGGAAGCGAACCCGCTCCTCCAGGGTCAGCTTAGCGGCCTGGATGGCTTGGAACTGCTGCTGGAGCACCTGGGCCATGTTCTGGAAGTTGTTGCCTAGGAGGGCGATTTCTTGGATGGGGCTGCGGGGCCAGGGAATATTGGTTTGGTCCCAAACCTTTTGGGGCACATCAATGGTGATCTGGGCCAGTTGGAGCAAGGGGCGAACCAGACGCTGGCTAACCCAAGCCGCGAGGGGCAAGGTCAAGCCCAACAGAATCAGCATCAGCCGCAGACTGTCAATCTGGAAGGCTTCCAAACTGTCGATGTAATTCACCGGGGAAAGGCGAATTTGCAAGGTCCAATCCTGGCCCATATCTAGGGGCAAGTCCAGGATATACAGGGCCTTGCGCCAACGGCTCATGGCGCTTTTGCCGGTGTTGGGTCGCCATTCATAGACCCCTTGAACACCCAAGGGGGTTTGGCTCCCCTCCAGCCAATCCTCTGGAAAGATAGTGCTGGTAGGCTGGGCCTTGGGGTCGCTGCTGGCGACCAATTGGTTTTGGGCATCCAGGATATAGAAGCTGATGGGGTAGCGTTGGACCTGATCGCCGAGGAGTTGGCTGAGATTGTTGAGTTCAATGGTGCCGAGGGCAAAGCCCTGGAGTTGACCCGATCGCAGCACGGGAGCGGCGGTATACATCACCCACTGGCCCGTGGTGTTTTCCTGGGTGGCGGCGGAGAGGAAGGGGGTGGGGCTAGCCGAGAGGGCCTGCCAGATTGAGGCCGGAATGGTGGAGGGGATCAGTTGGTCGGGGGGGGTGGCGAGGGCAGAGGCCGAAAGATTGGGGGACTCACCCGTCCAGGTGGGCCGGGGTGCCGATTCGCTGGTGATGAGGTTGAGCTTTGCGTCGTAGAGGTAGAGGCGGCTGAGGGCGGGGGACAGTTGCAAAATCTGCCCCATTTCCCGATCGAGCAGGCTGACTTCAGAAAAGGTAGTCGCCGAGAGGGCCAATTCTTCCACAGCAATCTCAGCATTGCGGTACCAGGTCCGGGTCATTTGTCGGCTGCTTTGACCTTGGTCCAACAACACCGCCTGCACCTCTTGATCAATAACTGGCCAATTTCTGATCCAGCGCCGTCACCATTTGAAACAGCAACGGTCCCATCACCGCAATGGCAATGAGGTTAAAAATCACCAGTTGGAAGGGGAAGGTGGCCGCGCTGAAAGCACGGGAACGACTGGAGTGGGGGGCTGTGAGGGAAAAGTTGCTCGCCTCAACAAAGTCCGGCGGGGCCGCTGGGGTGTCGTGGGGGGCAGCGGAGGGCGGGAGGGTGGGATCGGGGGCGGTGCGATCGATCGGGGGATAAACAGCAGCGTCGGCGGGGAGGGCGTTGGAGGTTGGAAACAGGCGATCGCTCCAGCGCCGGATCGTTTTATTTTGGGGCAGAAACACTAAGATAAAACTGCCCCAGACCGCATTAAAAATCCCATTGAGGGATTGCTTTAAGACGATCAGCAGCGTCGAGGTTTCACTAAAGCCCAGCTTATTGAAATAGAAGTAGGCCACCAACGGTGCCCCCAGGAGCAGCCAGTAACCCGCATCAATCAGAACGATGTTATAGCGCCGGTAACTAATAAAAATGGCAATAAAAAGGGCTTCAAAGACTAAAACGAGCGCGGCCCAGGGGTGATTCCAAATAATATAGGTATGGCTTCCGGCAATGGCAGCGGCAGCAATGCCCCAGAGGGGGGGGTAGAGCCGGAGAATAATGACAACGGCGATCGAGCCAAAGAGAAAATCCACCCCAAAGGCAAAGGCATATTTGTAATAATTTCCCAAGTACGCCAGCAGGGTGAGCAGACAGAAAAAGCCAAACTGCGGCAGGCCAATTTTCTGGCGCTGCCAAAAACGACCACTAGCCTCCCCCAGCAGGGTAAGCGCATCTGAAATGCAGTTTCCAAAGTGCATTCAGTGTGGGTTGTGA
>JBMTWK010000152.1:0-7297 GCA_049452395.1 Prochlorothrix sp.
TGGTTACGCCTTGGACTCGCTGGGTTACCCCTGGAGTCCCCTGGTCTTGCTGCCGTTGCCAGAAATTGTCCAAAAACTGAGCCGCTCCGGCTGGATCGGCGACTTCTAGGGCCACAAGGTAGCCCGGTTGTTGACCGTTATGGGGCTGCTGATCCCGATCGAAGGTGGTGACGGCTAGGGTGATTTCTGGCCCCAGCCAGGGGCTGATTTCGTGGCGATAGTCGGGGGTGAGGGGATTGAGGAGCGCTTGGAGTTGGGTTTGGAGTTGGGGGGAAGCTGTGGCGTTGGGCTGACCCAGGAAGGAGAAAACTGCTGGAGCTTGGGCGGGGAGAAATGCGGGGGCTGCGGGCTGGATTGTGGGGGAAATGGGCTGAAGTGCAGAAGATTCCGACTCTTGCGGTGAATTCCGCGTGAGATCTCGGTTTTCTAAGGCAGTGGCAAGGTCGATCGGGGAACTAACGGCGAGGGAAACGGGCAGGAATACAGGAACAGTAGCGATCGGTCCCCCCACGGGCGAAGCAGCCAGGAGAGAGGGCGATCGGGGCAATCCCAGGGCTAGCCTTGCTGTAGTGCTCCCTAAGGTGAAACAGATTAAGCAAGCTAAACAGGCTAAAATAGCCAAAACCGAGCTTAGCCTTTTGTGGGAGTGCCAATCCTTCGGTTTCTGCTTGTTTTTACCGCTCATTAACCGTCCCATAGCCTATCGCACCCGGCTGGGGGGAGAGACAGGAGAGGCTGAGTGCGATCGCTGCCAGTGCTGATGTCGCCGTTGCTTGTAGCGCTGCAACCACGTCAGGCTTCCCCAGTAGGCCAGAAAGCCGAGGACCAATCCCACCGCCAGAGACCCCACCATCAGCGCCAAAATGAAGTCTAAACCCCACTCCCGCCATGCTGCTAAGGACTGAAAGGTGCTGAGGTTGAGGCCCATACCGTCGATGTCTAGGAGCCAGCAGCCCAGATTAAAGTTAAAAACATAGATGGGAACGTAGGTCAGGGGGTTGCTGACCCAGGTGCCTGCTGCGGCCATTAGAGCGTTGCCCCGGAAGGGAATGGCCAGGGAAATCCCAAGCAGGGTTTGGAAGCCAAAAAAGGGAAAGGATCCGGCAAAAACCCCTACCCCTAAGCCTCGTGCCATCTGGCCAGGGGTAGACTGAAGACGCAGCAAGCGATAGTAGCCATAACGCAGGATTCGTTTGCTTTTGACCCAGAGAGAATAGCGACGTTTAACAGCCATGGAGCTTGCGAGACAGCTTGTAGGATAAAGAGGCGTGGCGGATGTGGAGGACCATGAGGGGGTCAAGGTTTCCTGAATTTACACCTTAGTGATATCTTAGCGGTCTGTGTGGGACTGTGTAGAGTTTGGGGCCATAATCTTGGGCCGTGCTGAGATGAGGGCTGTGTGGATCAATTGATGACGGCCTGAAGCGGGTGACCACAGGAGCCTCTTGCTCTGGCAGAATCTTAGTAGGGGCGCGGTTTCCGCTCCTAATCACACCCAATCGCGCCCAATCACACCCAGTCGCACCCAATCACACCTAATCGTGCCCAAGATAACTGGAAAGCAGATCAGTAAACCTGGTCTATACGGAGTGGGTCAGGAAACCTGACCCCTACAGGGTTGGTTAATCTACCCTAGGGAGACCGATCTGTGAGATTAATCCGTCGCTATAGGGGCATAACCCTGACAGAATGGGTCTTGATTGGTCTTGATTGCTCCTTAAAGCCAGCACTATTGCGATTATTTACCCCTAAGCGTTAGCCTATGACCGTTTCTACGATCGCCGCGATCGCTACTGCCATTGTGCCCCAACAGGGTAGCGTCGGGATTGTCCGGCTGTCGGGGTCCGAGGCTTTTAGCATTGCCCGTCATCTGTTCCAAGCGCCCGGTGCCCAGCCCTGGGAGAGCCATCGCATTCTCTACGGCTTTGTGCGGGATCCGGCGACGGGGGAGACCGTGGATGAGGCGTTGTTGCTGCTGATGCAAGGGCCTCGGTCCTATACCCGCGAGGATGTGGTGGAGTTCCATTGTCATGGGGGGGTGATGGTGGTGCAGCGGGTGTTGCAGTTGTGCCTGGAGCAGGGGGCCAGCTTGGCGCAACCGGGGGAGTTTACGTTGCGGGCGTTTTTGAATGGGCGCTTGGATTTAACCCAGGCGGAAAGTATTGCGGATCTCGTCGGTGCCCAGTCACCCCAGGCCGCGCAAACTGCCTTGGCGGGGGTTCAGGGCAAGCTTGCCCAACCGATTCGGCAATTGCGCAGTGAATGCCTGGACATTCTGGCAGAAATTGAAGCATATATTGATTTTGAGGATGATTTGCCGCCCTTGGATGAAGGGGCTGTGCAGCGGCGGTTGGGGGCAGTGTTGGTGCAGGTGCAGGGGATTTTGGCCACTGCCGATCGGGGGCAGTTGTTGCGCACGGGGCTGAAGGTGGCGATCGTGGGGCAGCCCAATGTCGGAAAGTCCAGCTTACTCAATGCTTGGAGCCGCAGCGATCGGGCGATCGTGACCGATCTACCGGGGACAACGCGGGATGTGGTGGAGTCTCAGCTTGTGGTGGGGGGAATTCCGGTGCAGGTGGTGGATACGGCGGGAATTCGGGAGACGGGGGACCAAGTGGAGCGGCTGGGGGTGGCCCGATCGCGCCAAGCGGCCCAACAGGCGGATTTGGTGCTGTTTACGGTGGATGCTAGCCAGGGTTGGACAGCGGGAGATCAGGCCATTTATGAAGAGGTGCGCGATCGGCCTTTGGTGCTGGTGTTGAATAAAATTGATTTACTGCTGAAATTTAGCTCTGCGGTGTCCCTAGAGACCCTCGATCGGGCCTATCCTCGTGCTTGGGCCGCAGTTGTAGCGCTGGCGGCGGGGGTTCCGGAGGGGATCGATCGGCTGGAGGCGGCCATTTTAGCAACGGTTCACCAAGGGCAGGTCCAGGCGGGCAATCTGGATTTCGCCATTAACCAACGGCAGGCGGCGGCGCTAACCCGCGCTCGGCAGAGCTTGGAGCAGGTTCAGGAAACTTTGGCCCAGGGGTTGCCGCTGGATCTGTGGACGATCGATCTGCGGGGGGCAATCCAGGCGCTGGGGGAAATTACGGGGGAGGCGTTAACGGAGTCGATGCTCGATCGGATTTTCAGCCGCTTTTGTATTGGGAAATAAGGCAAGGGGATCACTCAGCCCTATCTACTAGTACAGCAGGGCAGAAATTCTCCCCCCGTCCTAGTGCGGACATCTTGCCCGCATGGTGAGCGAGACGCTGACTTAAGATAGTCTTAGGGCCAGATTAGGGTCAAATCTAGCGTGAAATTGGGTAAAACGGGGTTTCCGGAGAGGCTGCTGGGGTGTTGGAGGAGTTCGGGGGCTTGGTTGGGGCGATAGCAGTGGACCGTTTTGAGGCTGGGATCAATGAGCCAGCCTAGACGTGCGCCGTTGGTGATATATTCTTCGAGTTTGGCTTGGAGTGTGGCGAGATCGTCGCTGGGGGACTTCAGTTCTAGGACGAAATCTGGACAAATGGGGGCAAACTTCTGGCGCTGTTCAGGGGTAAGGGCTTCCCAGCGGCTTTTTTCAATCCAGGCCGCATCGGGAGAGCGAATTGCACCGTTCGGGAGCGTGAAGCCAGCGGAGGAGTCGAAGGTTACCCCCCGTTGTGTACTTTGGTTCCAGTACCAGAGTTGCGCACTCAGGCTCAGGTTTTGGCGACCGCTTTCGCTTCCAGCGGGGGTCATGGCGATCAGTTCTCCCTGGGCGGTGCGTTCAAGGCGAAGGGTGGGGTTGTGGTGGCAGAGTTGCTGGAAAGTTTCGTCGGTGAGGGTGAGGGTAGGGTGGAGGGTGAGGGTGAGCATGGGTTGGATTAAGCGCGAATTGGGCGCGAATTGGGCGCGAATTGGGCGCGAATTGGGCGCAAATTGGGCGCGGAAACCACGACCCTACAAGATTTTAGGGAATTTAAGCATGGTAGGGGTCGAATTTCCTAATCTTGGGCGAAAAACCTCGCCTCTACGGCGATTTTAGGGGTTCTTAAGAACCGTAGGGGTCAGGTTTCCTGACCCTTTTTCTGCGGCAGTGGCACAAGTCGTTAATAGGGCATTTGCATCCGTGCGGCTTCGGAAATGGCCGGGATTTCATCGGCGAGGGTGCCTTGAACGGATTTGAAGACCCCATAGCCTACGGCGGCGATCGTGGCTAGGAAGAACATATTGGTTAAAGTCTCCAGCATAAAACCGGCACCTAGGGAGCCTAGGGTGGGTCGGAGCAGATAACCCATGATTAAATTGACTAGAACGAGGGCGATATCCAGCAGAATCGCCTGCATGACGTTAAACCGGATGAAATAGTTAACCTTGGGGTTCCGGATCACAAAGAACAGTAGGGCCAGAAAAATAATGAAGTCCCCAAAGGGAATCGCACCGTTCAAAATCACCAAGGGCAGCGCCGGTAAGGCCAGAATTTGCATAAAGGGAAACTCTCGAAAGAGAAATTGCCCAAAGGTGAGGCCGACATAGAGGGGCAGGATATAGGCCAGGGCCGCAAAGGCGCGATCGGAAGGGGATGCGGAACCGTAAAACGCCATAGAGTAGACTCCTAAACAATCTTCTAACCAAGGTAACAGATTTATCAATGCCACAGGTGTGTCGGTTGTGGTGTCTGTGGTGATGTCCGCAGTTGTGTCTGCTCCGGCGGGGCCAAACTCAACCCGTTGTTCCTATGATAGAGAGATAATTTTCCTGCAAATCCCCATTACAAGAGAGCGTTATGGGATCCGATCGCCCTTCCCCCACCTTCGCCCAGCGCATCCAAACCTTGCGCGATCGCTGGGAACCCGCCCGCCGCAACAAGCCCCCAACTGCTGCAAATCCCTCCCCTGAGGCTACGGGTTCCCCCCTGGAGACTAACCTCGCGCCCCCACTGCGGGCGGACCTAGAGCAGACGTTGCAGACTGTGAGCGATCGCCTGCGGGACTTTGACCAGCGCCAAATCCAAACCCGCCTCCAGCGCATTACGCCCCTGTTGCGGCAGTTTGTGGAGTCGGCCAAGCTGGAGGATCTGCCCAAAATTGCCCAGCGCCTCCCCACCATGGATCGCGGCCCCATTCATGATCTCTGGCCCAAGGTGCAGGAGTTGGCCAAAATGGTGCGGGATCCCGATGCGGCTTGGAAGTCCCGTGCGCTGGCGATCGGGGCGCTGGTTTATCTGATTACGCCGCTGGATGCCATTCCCGATGTGATTCCGGGTTTGGGTCTGGTGGACGATGCGGCGGTGATTGTGGCCGTGATTGCGACCTTGGCTTCGGAATTGGGGCAATATACCCAACGGGCAGCGGAAAAGGGGGTGGCAATGGCGGAGGAGCTAGCGGATATTGAGGTGCGCAAGCATAACCGGATTGTGCGGACGACACTGCTGGGTAGTATTGGGGCGGCGGTGCTGGCGATCGTGGTGAAGCTGGTGCTGAATGCCCTGGATTAGAGTGCCCTCGTACAGCATAGCGGCAGTTTTCACCCCCTTTCTAGGGCGGGTCTAGGGCGGGTCTAGGGCGGGCATCTTGCCCGCGTTGTGAGCGAGACGCTCACACTAATGGGTACAAAACCTATGTTTGGGTAACTGGCCTAAGCTGCTCGCAAAGCCTGTAAATCCTGCAAAACCTCCTCTGGATGCGGTTCTGGCTTCACTTTGGGATAAATTTTGGCAATCTTGCCCGCTGGGTCAATAATCACGGTGCGGCGAAAAACGCCGATAAATTCCCGTCCCATGAATTTTTTGGGGCCATAGCTCTCGTAGGCGGTGGCAACTTTGCCCTCAGGGTCGCAGAGGAGCGGAAAGGTGAGGTTATGCTTGGTGATGAATTTGGTGTGGCTTTTGGCATCATCGGTGCTGACCCCTAGGACGATCGCCCCCAATGCCTTGAACTGGGCCTGACGATCGCGGAAACCACAGGCTTCCTTGGTGCAACCGGGCGTATTATCGCGGGGGTAGAAGTACAGCACCACATATTGACCCCGCAGGTCCGCAAGGGTGTAAATTTGCCCTGTGGCATCACTCAGGCTAAAGTCAGGGGCAGCATCGCCAAGATTGAGGTTCATGGTTAGACAATCATAGGACACTCAATTAAACCATATCTTAGTGAGTCTCTAGAGGATGCCTGCCTAACCCACCCGACCAGCCTATCGCAGAGAGAAAAGCGATATGATTTCATTTCTGAAGGCTTTAGAGCAATTATCGGCTTTACCGGAGCTGTTGCAAGCCTTAATGCAAGGTTCTGAGACCTTAGGGTTGGGGGAAATCCAAGCTCTCTTGGTCAGTTTGGGGATTCTGTTTAGCTTTCTGATGGGGGTTGTCACCTGGGAACACCTTAAAGAGCGCCAGAAGACTCCACCGCAACCGCCTAGCCCTACGGAAGCTCGCTGGATCTTCTTGGGTGACTTCATTCTCTTGTTCATTTGGATCTTTGGGCTTGCGGGTCTGGCGGCACCCCTGCGTAATATGTTTCCCCTGGCCCTTGCCCTCTTTGTTGGCTTGGTGCTGGTGATCTATGTCCCCCTCGATCGTCGTGCTTGTCGTCGTTACGATCGCTTTCGTCAAAGTCCCCAGGCTTGGGTGCAAGTTGGGCCTTACCGTCTGTGGCGATCGGATTGGCAGGCATGTTTGGATATTTTGGGCGGGGACCAAGCCTATGCGTTGCAGTGGCTAGAAACGCTACGGGAGCAGGAGCCGGAGCTTAGCCTAGAGGACAGCTTACGGCAGCTCAGACAAGCGGCGGAAAGTTATCATCAGTACTATTTACAGGTGAGGGAAGATCTCGATCGCTGGGTCATGCGGGATCAGTTTTGGGTCGATCGGTTGCAATGGGAAGAGCTGGTTGATAAAACGGGGGGCAATGTTACAAGGGCTGTGGATTGGCTCCATACGGTTCGCGATTTATACCCTAAATTGCCGGATTTCTGGGTCATGGCCTGTGCTTTAGTGAGTGCGACCGATCGATCGTTCCATTTTGACCCTAAAGCAGCCTATGGCGTTGCTGATCCCGATCCCTTTATTTCAGTTTCCGGGGAAGATGAGTTTGATTTTGGGGACTTGCCGGGGTGTGAGGACTGGGAAGTGTTTGATTTAGAGGATGAGGATTGAGGGTGATGGGTGTCGATACTAGCCCTATACTGAATGGGGAGTTGAGAGTTGTTCCTGCTCAATTCGTGTGAATAAGTATTCTAGTGCGCCATAGACTTCCTGAATTCTATCGATCGTATAGTTACGATCGTCTTTGGTGAATAAATCGGCCTGTAAGTAGCCAAACTGCCACAGGTT
>JBMTWK010000153.1:0-7283 GCA_049452395.1 Prochlorothrix sp.
AGGTTGCTGGTCAAACGGCTAGTAGCTTAAGGTATGCTTTATAAATCAGCTCTAAAGTGGGATGCTCCCACCCCAACACCCTTAAAGACTCCCCGCCCCCAGCACGGATATCCCTACGATCGGCCTAGCCTAACCCGAAACCAGTCCTGCAAACTTTTGGGCTATGTTGAGGAGGGCTTGCAACCCGCTCCCCCGTCTAGCCATCCCTTCTAGCCACCACCACCATGGATAACAACAACGTCCTCAAACAACTTTTGCTGATTGGAGTCGGCACCACCACCCTCGTCGCCGAAAAAATCCGGGAAGTCAGTGAAGAGTGGGTCAAAACAGGCCGCCTCGACCCCAACCAAGCCAAAGACTTAGTAGACGACTTTTTGCAGCAATTTAAGACAGAACAAGACACCTGGGAAGCCCAACTGCAACAGCAAATGCGCAATATGTTGCAAGATGTAGGCGTTGCCCGCCAATCTGAAGTAGATGAACTGCGGGGCCGGATCGATCGCCTAGAGCGCCAAGTCCGTGACCTCGAAAACCGCCTCTGGCGCTAACTGATACCCTTTTGATAGACATCCCCCAGCGGATGCCGACTCACCGTTTAAGATTGACCACAATCAAGGAGTAACATCACCGTGCGCGAAATTTGGATTGCCCTAGGGGTCATGGCCCTGTGTGTTGGGGTTTTCTTCACCGTCCAGTTGGGCGACAGCGGCAGCAACGCCACCGCCCCTGAAGCCGCCCCCGATGCCAGCACCAACCCCGCTTCCGACAGCAGCAACCCCACCCTCTTCGCCAACGTCGCCGCAGAGCCAGGGGCAGAAACCGCCGAAGCCACCGACACCGAAGCCGCTGCAACCGAAGCTACCGACACCGAAGCCGCTGCAACCGAGGCTACCGACACCGAAGCCACCGCAACCGAAGCCACCCCAACCCCCACCCCCCAGGAACCCCAATTGATTACCACCGACTCTGGTCTGCAATACATTGACCTCGTAGAAGGCACCGGAGCCACCCCCCAGCCCGGTCAAACCATCGTGGTGCACTACACCGGCACCCTGGAAAACGGCCAAAAATTTGACAGCTCCCTCGATCGCAACAGCCCCTTTTCCTTCCGCGTTGGGGCCGGTCAAGTGATCAAAGGCTGGGACGAAGGCTTTTTGACCATGAAAGTCGGCGGCAAGCGCAAACTGGTGATTCCGCCGGAACTGGGCTACGGCTCCCGTGGCATCGGCCCCATCCCCCCCAACTCCACCCTCATCTTTGACGTGGAACTCCTCCGCATCGGGGGCTAGGCTGTCCAGAAATCCGCCTTAACCGCTTCTAGTTCCCATGCTCTGCGTGGGAACTCCGCCCTAGGCGCTCCAGCGCCCTCTCCCTCAGCTATCCTCTCATTTCCATGCCCTGCTTATCCCTTTGGGTACCCTCCCCCGCTGACCTATGGCCCCTGAAACTGTGTTATTGGAACTGCCCCAAAGCCTGAGACTGCGCGTGTCCCCAGCCCAATTTGTCGCCCTAGCGGCCAATAACCGAGAATTACGCCTGGAAAGAACGGCTCAAGGAGAATTAATCGTGAATCCACCAACCGGTTGGGAAACGGGCAAACAAAATAGCCGCATTGTGGGTCAACTCGATCGCTGGGACGAAGACCACGAAACCCTAGGCCATGTTTTTGATTCCTCTACGGGCTTTAAGTTACCCAACGGTGCAACCCGATCGCCCGATGCCTCTTGGGTGAGCCAAGCCCGTTGGCAAGCTCTGACTCCAGCGCAAAAGGGAACCTTTGCCCAAATTTGCCCGGATTTTGTCGTAGAGTTACGATCGGCCACCGATAGCCTCAAATCCCTTCAGGAGAAAATGCAAGAGTACCTCGATAATGGTGCAGTGCTGGGTTGGCTCATTGATCCCCAGTCTCGGACCGTCGAAATCTATCGGCAAGGCGCAGCGGTGGAGGTTGTGGTGAACCCGATCGAACTGTCTGGGGAAGATCTGTTACCGGGCTTCCGGCTCAATCTGCGGCGGGTTTGGGGCTAAAGGGTGTTGAGGCTGGAGCTTAGGGCAAGCGACGCAGCGCCTGTGCTACCATAGAGTGTTGACCTTTGGCGCTCCTGCCCCCCTCACCCATGCCCTTACCTGTCGTTGCGATCGTTGGCCGTCCGAATGTCGGCAAATCTACCCTCGTTAACCGCATTGCAGGGGAACAGGAAGCCATCGTTTTTGATCAACCCGGAGTCACCCGCGATCGCACCTATCGCCAAGCCTTTTGGTGCGATCGGGAGTTTCAAATTGTCGATACCGGCGGCCTAGTTTTTGACGACGATACCGAATTTTTGCCCCTGATTCGGGAACAGGTGCTGCTGGCCCTTGCTGAGGCCAAAGTCGCGATTTTTGTCGTAGATGGTCAAGAGGGTTTGACGGGGGGCGATGAGACGATCGCCCAGTGGCTGCGCCAGCAATCGGTGCCGACAGTGTTGGCGGTGAATAAATGCGAATCGATCGACAAAGGCACTATTCAAACCTTAGATTTTTGGTCCCTCGGCCTCGGCGAACCGTTCCCCATCTCCAGCATTCACGGCAGCGGCACCGGCGACCTCCTCGATCAAGTCATTGACCACCTCCCCCCAACCACCGCAGAGGAAGACAGCGCTGAAACCGGCGTAGCGATTATTGGCCGTCCCAACGTGGGCAAATCCAGCCTCTTAAATGCCTTTTTGGGGGAAGGGCGGGCGATCGTCAGCCCCATTTCCGGCACAACGCGGGACGCGATCGACAGCTTTGTGGAGCGTAACGATAAGCGCTATCGCCTGATCGACACCGCCGGAATCCGCAAAAAGCGAAGCGTAGACTATGGACCGGAGTTTTTCGGCATTAACCGCGCCTTTAAGGCCATTCGCCGCTCCGATGTGGTTCTGCTGGTCATTGATGCCATCGATGGGGTAACGGAGCAGGACCAGAAACTGGCGGGACGCATTGAAGAAGATGGCCGTGCCTGTGTGGTGGTGGTCAATAAATGGGATGCGGTGGAGAAGGATACCCACACGATCGTGGAATACGAGAAAACCCTACGCAGTAAGCTCTATTTTCTGGAGTGGGCACCGTTTATTTTTGTCAGTGCCATGACGGGCCAGCGGGTTGAGAAAATTCTCGATCTCGTCGATGAGGCCGCAGAACAGCACCAGCGCCGGGTGACAACTTCCGTGGTCAATGAAGTGCTGGAGGATGCCCTGGCATGGCGATCGCCCCCCAGCACCCGCCAAGGTCGCCAAGGCCGCATCTACTACGGCACCCAGGTCACCAGCCGCCCCCCCACCTTTACGATGTTCGTCAACGATCCCAAGCTCTTTAAGGATGGCTACCGCCGCTACATTGAGCGCCAATTTCGGGAAAGTCTCGGCTTCCGGGGAACCCCGGTGCGCTTCTTCTGGCGGGGCAAAAAACAACGCGATGCCGATCGGGCCAACCCCAACCGCGCCACCCGCGCCTAACCCAACCTATCCCCCCATCACCCCCTCCAGGAAACCGGGGTCTCTCACCATTAAAAAAGGCGTAGCCGTGAAGACTACGCCTGTTATTTGGACTTTGAGGATATCTTGATCTTGCTTGAACTGTTGCGGGGAGGTTCCTGAAAGTTTGCTCCCCACCCGAAGCATTCACCGGACATCCCTCAGGATGCCAGAGTTTTATGAGAACTTAAGAGGCTTTAATGTCGCAGGTGAGCGGGCAGGAGGCATACACCGACATGGCGGTGGTATTTTCCCGGCCATTGAGCCAAGCCAACCAAGTTACGTCTTGGGGATGGATGCCCCGGAAGGTCAACACAGCGGAGGTCACGACAATGCCCAGGATGTGGATGCCGAGGATGCTTGCTGCAATCAGCAGCGCTGCACTCATGGACAGCACACTTTGCAGGGTCACGACCATCAGGGATCCAATCAGGACCACCAGAATCAGAACGGGGAACCCGATGACCAGGGAGCAGACGGCTAGGGTGAAAACCCAGGTCAGAAAGCTTTGGGCAATCATCAAAGAATAAGTTTTTTCCAAGCCTTGGCTGTTGGTTAGTGCCATTGCCCCTTCCTCCTATACGGTGAACTTCGGATTAGTTGTAGTCGTCAAAAGCTTATCCCAAACCTTCGGGAAGTTTGGTCTTGCTGGTTACCGAGGTATGCAAGAAATGCATCGATAACCGTTGAATTGGCCGAATGGCTTCTGAGAAGCACGGTGCAAAAGTCCGTCACCGGTTGTTCCGGTGTGAACCTTAGTATAGGGGAGGCTTGAGGTAAAGATGAGCATCGAGACATAAAAGTTTACATTATAGGAGTCTGATCAAAAACTTTTCTTTGGCTTTCGATCGCCTGGGGCAGTCTGCGGGACAGAGCCGAGAGAGGCTAAAAGCTTGAGCTGGCAGGCTTTCCAAAGAATCCGGATCAGAGCCTGGGGTTAAATTAAAAGACAAAATGACTAGGTATAAGTACTGTAACGATCGTTAAGACAGCTTAACTTTACATCTCTTAATAGAGAATTCAGAATTCTCAGGAACGGATGGGCAGAGCGGGACCGAGGGTGAGCCAAGGGGCGGGGGCGGAGAATGCACAGAATCCCCCCTAGGGCATTGGCAGGGGCGATCGTCGCAAACATGCAAGATGGGGATAAAGGCAAAAACAGCGGTGAAAAGGGGAGCCGGGGAGACTCGGACCCAGGCGCTACGATCGCGGCCCCACGGTAAGATGGACGGGTACAGGTCTGCGCAGAAGCTGCGCGATCGAACGCTCCAACCCTATCCTCAACCCCCTATTCTCAAACCCCTATCCTCAAACCATGAGCAAAGGCACCTTATTCGATAAAGTCTGGGACTTGCACACTGTTAGCACCCTTCCCTCTGGCCAAACGCAACTCTTCATCGGCCTCCACCTCATCCATGAAGTCACCAGCCCCCAAGCCTTTGCCATGTTGCGGGAGCGGGGCTTGTCGGTGGCCTTCCCCGATCGCACCGTGGCCACGGTGGATCATATTGTCCCCACGGAAAACCAAGCCCGCCCCTTTGCCGATGGCCTTGCGGAGGAAATGATGCAGGCATTGGAAGAAAGCTGCAAAACCCACGGCATTCGCTTCTGCAATATTGGCTCTGGCGATCAGGGCATTGTCCACGTCATTGCACCGGAACAGGGCTTGACCCAACCGGGCATGACGATCGCCTGCGGCGATAGCCATACCTCAACCCATGGAGCCTTTGGGGCGATCGCCTTTGGCATTGGCACCAGCCAAGTCCGCGATGTCCTCGCCTCCCAAACCCTCGCCTTAGCCAAGCTCAAGGTGCGCAAGGTTGAAGTCAATGGCACCCTGCCCACGGGGGTCTATGCCAAAGACGTGATTCTGCACATCATCCGCAAGTTGGGCGTAAAGGGCGGTGTGGGCTATGCCTACGAGTTTGCGGGAAGCACCTTTGCGGCCATGTCCATGGAAGAGCGGATGACTGTCTGCAACATGGCGATCGAGGGCGGTGCCCGCTGCGGCTATGTCAACCCCGACCAAATCACCTTTGACTATATTAAGGGCCGCGATTTTGCCCCCCAGGGGGAAGCCTGGGATCAGGCCGTGGCGTGGTGGCAGAGCATTGCCAGCGACAGCGATGCTGAGTATGACGATGTGGTGGTCTTTGATGCGGCAACGATCGAGCCGACGGTGACCTGGGGTATTACGCCCGGTCAGGGCATTGGGGTCACGGAAGTGGTGCCGGAACTGGAGACCCTGCCGGAGGACGATCGTTTTGTGGCGGAAGAAGCCTATCGCTATATGGATTTGGCCCCCAAGACCCCGATCCAGGGCACCAAGGTGGATGTCTGCTTTATTGGCAGTTGCACCAATGGCCGTTTAAGCGATCTGCGGGAGGCCGCAAAAATCGCCAAGGGCCGTCAGGTTGCGGCGGGCATTAAGGCATTTGTGGTGCCCGGTTCGGAGCGGGTCAAAAAGGCGGCTGAGGCGGAGGGCTTGCATGAGGTCTTCCAAGCAGCGGGCTTTGAGTGGCGAGAGGCGGGTTGCTCCATGTGTCTGGCCATGAACCCGGATAAGCTCCAGGGCAACCAAATTAGTGCGTCTTCCTCGAACCGTAACTTCAAAGGTCGCCAAGGCTCGTCTTCAGGCCGCACGTTGCTGATGAGTCCGGCAATGGTGGCTGCGGCGGCGATTACGGGTGCGGTCACCGATGTTCGCCAGTTGGTCTAAACCTACGCTTTCTAGCGCATCCTAACCGGTAGGGGCGGTGCCCCCGTGCCCGCCCTGTTGTGACACCACGGGACCATTCATCAATCACCCAATGCGGTGCCCCCGTGCCCGCCCTGTTGTGACACCACGGAACCCTGCATCAACAAATTTCCCCGGTAGGGGCGGTGCCCCCATGCCCGCCCTGTTGTGACACTACGGGACCATTATCAATCACCCAATGCGGTGCCCCCGTGCCCGCCCTGTTGTGACACCACGGGACCATTCATCAATCACCCAATGCGGTGTCCCCATGCCCGCCCTATTTCGCCCCCACGGGACCATTCATCAACAACAGACCCATTGGGCAACATTGGCGGGGGGTAACCATTCAGGGGGTCACGGAAGAATGCGGGTTTCAGGCTCTGAAAATCCTGGATTGGTATGGTTTGAGCTGCTTCGGACTCCGATCGGAGGGCTGAAACCCTACTAACTTCGTAGACCCCTGAATAGTTACACCGAAATTTAGCTTTAATCTAGTTCTGTAGCACTTGCACTCAACTCTATGCTGTCAGAAGTTCATCTCAAAAACTTCAAGAGCCACAAAGATACCCATCTAACGCTAGATAACTCTCGCCTCCACGCGCTAGTGGGTCATAATAGTTCTGGCAAAACCTCAATCTTGCAAGCATTACATTATCTTAGTTGTCTAGCAGCTTCACCCTTTAAGGAAATCTTTAACCATGAGCGAGAACCTCAATTTCTATCTTATTTTGGCTCTAGTTTCTTTGCGGTTAAAGCTAAGGGTTTTTGGGGAGATGGAGAAAACCAAAAGTACTGGCAAGCTGCTTATCAATATGACTTGAAGAATAGGGGATGGCATCCAACAATTTGCGGCGGGATCCAAGGAGAACCTGAACAACAACAGGTAGGGTGGTCTACGTCATTGAGTGCAGCCAGCTACCCAATACCGCAAGCCCTCAGATATTCTGTACATCTGAAGCTAATTGCTACTAACCTTGCCAAGGCTGCCTATCTTAGTGGTGCAGAAAACTCTGTAGCGTAGTGAGGGCAGAGGTTTGAGGCAAGGG